>NZ_JBIVNX010000057.1:0-46240 GCF_044753805.1 Streptomyces sp. NPDC093225 | reverse complement strand
GGGGCGGGGGGGGGGGGGGGGGGGGGGGGGGGGGGGGGCCGGGGGGCGGGGGCCGGGGGGGGGGGGGGGGGGGGGGGCCCCGGCCCCCGCGCGTCACAGCTGCGGGATGCGGGCGTTGGCCAGCGGCCGGTACCCGGGGGTGGCGGGCAGGCCGGCGGGGTCCCAGCCTGCCGCGAGCAGCTCGGTGACCACGGCGCCGGCCAGGGCCGCCGCCAGGTCCTCGCCCGGGCAGCGGTGGGCGGCGGCACCGAAGGTGAACACCGCCGGATTCACCCGGCCGGGGAGCAGCGCGTGCGGATCGGGGTTGACGGCCGGGTCGCGGTTGGCCGCGGCGAGCACCACGAGCACCTGCCCGCCGGGCTCCACCGTGGCGCCGCCGTGGTGGAAGGCCCCGGCGGCGAACCGGCGGGTGTTCTGGATCGGGGCGTCGTGCCGGACCACCTCGCGGACCAGCGCGTCGAGGGCCCGCGGGGTGCCGGGGCGGGCGGCGCCGCGGGCCAGCGCGACCAGCGTGTTGCCGATCAGGCCGGCGGTGGCGTCGTACGTCTGGGACAGGAAGCCCACCGCGTTGGCGAGCAGCGGGGCGGTGTCCGGCCAGGAGTCCTGTCGGGCCGCCCGGACCAGCTCGGCCAACAGCGTCTCCCGCGACCCGTCGAGGCCGGGCCGGAGCAGGTCCTGGAGGCGGGCGGCGGCCAGCGCCGCCGCCTTGTACTGCTCCTCCGAGGCGCCCGCGGGGATGCACTGCACGAAGTCCCCGACGAGCCGGGCCGCCTCGGCGTCGGCTCCGTCGGTGAGGCCGAGGAGGCCGGCCACCGTCCGGGCCGGCACCCCGAACATCAGCTCCTGGTACGGGACCCCGCCGCCCGCGGCCAGCACCTCGCGGGTGTGCGCCGCGGCGAGGGCGGCCGCGCGGGCCGTGTCGGCCCGGCCCAGCGCCCGTACGACCAGGGCCTTCAGCCGCTGCTGGAGGCTGCCGTCGGTCATGCGGACCAGGTCCCCGAAGACCTCGCCGGCCGCGGTGCCGGTGACGCCCGTGGGGACCGGCTCTCCGGCGGGGCGCACCCGCAGCTGCGGGGCGGCCAGGACGGCGCGGACCGCCGTCGCGTCGGCGGCCACCCAGGCGTTGAGCGACCCGTCGTACGCGAAGGGGCGGTCGGCGACCAGGTCCGCGTAGTACGGGTACGGGTCGGGGTGCCGCACGGCGTCGATCGGGGTGGTGGTCACGGGGGCTCCTTGCTCGGTGGAACGGGGTGGTGCGGGTGGTGCGGGTGATGCGTGGGACGGGCCGGGTGCGGCCCGGTGGGGGTGTGGTGTCAGGTGGTGGTGCGGGTGGTGCGGCGCATGTCGAGGGAGCCCGCCACGGCCATGCGGAGCACGTCCGTGCTGCCCTCGTAGATCCGCAGCGAGCGGATCTGCCGGTACAGCCGCTCGGTGACGCCGTCCCGGACGATGCCGGCCGCGCCGAGCAGCTGCACGGCGGAGTCGACGATCTGCTGGGCGGCCTCGGTGGCGTGCACCTTGGCCATGTTGGAGTGCCGGGCGAAGGACCGGCTGCCCCGGTCGGTCTCCCAGGCGGCCCGGGCGACGAGCAGGGAGGCCGCGTTCAGCTCGATCTCCATGTCCGCGAGCCGGCCCTTGACCAGTTGGAGGTCGAAGAGCGTGGCCCCGTACGCCTCCCGCGAGCGGGTGTGGGCGAGCGCGGTGTCGAAGGCCCGGCGGGCGAAGCCGAGCGCGGCGGCGCCCACGGTCGTGCGGAACCGCTCGAGCAGGTCCACGGCGACGACGAACCCGCGACCGGCCCGCCCCAGCAGCGCCTCGGCGGGCAGCCGGCAGTCCTCGAAGTGCAGGTGCCCGAAGGACCGCGGGGCGGTCGCGTCCACCGGCTCGACGCGCAGCCCGGGCGTGTCCGCCGGGACCAGCAGGGCGGAGAGCCCCAGCGGTCCCGGGCCCTCGCCGGTGCGGGCGATGACCACGAACACGTCGGCGATGGTGGCGTTCGCGATCCAGGCCTTGCGGCCGTTGACCACGTACGAGCCGTCCGCGCCCTTCTCGGCGGCCAGCGCCACCGCGGCGAGGTCCGAGCCCGCCTCCTTCTCGGAGACCGCGAAGGAGCCGATGAACGTGCCCGCGGCCAGGCCCGGCAGCCAGTCGGCGCGCTGCGCCTCGCTGCCGAACCGGACGATCGGCGTGGCGGCCAGGGCCTGGATGGCGTACGCGAAGTCGGCCAGGTCCTCGGCGTAGGCGAGGGCCTCGCGGCGCAGGCACACCGTCCGGAAGTCCTCCGGGGCGGCGGGCCCGTCCGGGTCCAGGCCGGCCAGCCAGCCGGCCTCGCCCAGCGCCCGTACCAGGCGCCGGCCCGCGGCGTCGGGGTCCAGCTCCCGGGTCTCCTCCCACAGCACCCGCCGGGCGTCGCACCAGGCGCCGGCCTCGGCGGCGAGGGCGCGGTGGGCGTCCTCGTAGAACGGCAGCTGGAGGATCTCGGGGTCGTAACTGGTCATCGTGTCCACGGCTGCGCTCCTCAGATGACCAGATCGGCGTCGGCGTCGGGGACCGCGGCGGCGGTCGCGGCCCCGGCCCGGACCCGCTTCACCAGGGAGTGCTCGACGAAGTGGGCGAAGGAGGCGTAGCCGCGCCAGATGCGGCGCCACTCGCGCTGCACCGCCTCCTCCCCGGCCGACCGGCGGACGTCGTCGAGGTGGGCGACGATGATCTCGGCCGACTGGCGGGCGTGGCCCGCGGAGAAGTTGTCGATCGACAGGTGCGCCTCCTCGTAGGAGATGTCGAGGCCGTGGCTGCGCAGCTTCTGGATCTCGTGCAGGCGCATCTCGCCGAGGCCGAACATCTCGATGCCGAGGTTGTAGCCGAGGATCTCGTTGTAGAGGCTGTCGGGGAACAGCGACAGGCAGACCTGGTGGATCGAGAAGCCGTAGAGGTGGTCGGGCAGGTCGCCCTGGTCCAGGAAGGCCTCCTGGCGGATGTGCGGCAGGTCCATGTCCATGCTGGCCAGGACCCGGTGGATGATCGTGATGTGGTTCTTGGCGACGTCGCCGCGGCCCATCTCGTCGGCGTAGATGGAGAAGAGCATGTCGTCGCCCGTGCGGGAGCGGCGGCCGAGGTTGCCGATCCGGTGCGCCCAGGTGCCGTCGATGAGGCTGCCGAGCGCGAACGTCGACTGCTCGAAGACGACCTCGTCGCGGTCGGGTATCTCGGTGAGCGGCTGGTACGGGTCGACGAGCTTGTCCCAGTAGATCCGCTCGACCCGCTCCATCAGGGCCTCGGGCGTGTAGTCGAAGTACGAGGCGTCGGTGAGCCGGCCGCCGGCGCCGTGCTCGAAGAGCAGCTCGGCCTCGGCCAGTCCGGCCTCGGCGCGGGCCCGCGCCACCGGCAGCACGTTGGGGAACTGCTCGACGTTGACGATCCGGTGGAAGAGGGTCCGGTCGTCGGCGGCCGCGTCCGGTTCGCGCACGGCGATGTCGGCGGGCGCGGCGGCGGCGATGCGGGCGCTCCAGCGGGCGGCCGGCCCGTCGCCGGCGCGCGGGACGAGGTCGTGGTCGAGGTCGGCGGGCTCGCCGGCGGCGATGGAGTGCGCCCAGGCGGTGAAGACGGCGGCCTCGCGCTCGTCGAAGATGCCGAACATCGGCCCGCCGAACTTGATGGACTGCAGGAAGCGGCAGGGGCCGCCGTCGCGTCCGGGCCGCAGCTGGCGGGCGGAGCGGAACTCCTCGACGAAGGCGGCCAGGTCGAGGTGCTCGTCGTCCAGCCAGTCCGTCAGCTTCTGCTTGCCGATGCGGACCGCGCGGTGCTGGCGGCCCGCGTGCGGGGCGTGCCGGGCGACGATCTGCGCGACCTTGGCGTCCAGGGACAGGCCGTCCTGCCAGGCGGCGAGCTCGGTGAGGGCGGCGGTGTGCTCGCGCTCCAGCCGGACGACCAGGCGTACGGCGGCCAGCGCGCGGCGGCGGTCCTCGGCGCCGGTGGCGGAGGCCTCGGTGAGGGCCAGGTACTCCGCAAGGACGGGCCGTACGTCCGCCTCGCCGAGCAGCGGCGCGCTGCCGAGGAGGAGGTCGTCCAGGCCGAGGGCGTGGGCGGCGTAGTGGACGCCGACGACCTCGGGGAGGAAGGCGCCGGGGAGCCGGGACAGGGCGAGGCGGAAGGCGCCGTGCAGGGCGGTGAGCGGGCGGGCGCCGGTCTCGCGGAGGAAGCCCTCGGCCTCGATCTCCGGCAGGAAGACGCCGAGTTCGGCCAGTGCGCGGCGGCGGCGGGCGCTCTCGCCGGCCTGGGCGGTGCCCTCGCCCATGAGCAGCCAGTGGTGGCCGAAGAGCCGGCCGACGATCTCGGCGGGCTGGGTGGCGGCCTGGGAGACGGTGTCGAGCCAGCAGCTGCCGGCCAGGGCGAGGGGGGCGCGCTGGCGCAGGACGGCGGCGCGGACCTCGGGGTCGGCGTGCTCGCGCAGGGCGGCGAGGGCGGGGGCGAGTTCGGCGCGGACGGCCAGGACGTGGGCGGCGACGGCGTCGGCATCGGCGTCCCCGGCGAGGGCGCCCTCGGCGAGGCTGTCGGCGACCTGGCCGTCGTACGCGGGGTCGGAGCCGGCGTCGCAGTCGGCGTCGAGGAAGCCGGCGAGCACGCGGCGGGCGGCGAGCAGGGCGCTCTCGCCCTCCTGGTCGGCGAGCAGGCGGCGGAAGAGCTCGGCGGGCTCGCCGGCGGCGATCGCGGCGGCCTCGACCGCACCGGCCGGGGAGGCCTCGAACGGGGCGCGGGGCAGCGAGGTGGTCAGGTCCGGCAGCGGGTGGGCCGCGGAGCCGCCGGCGGGCTGCAGGGCGGGGGCGCCGGGCGTCGCGGGCGCACCGGCGGCGGGGCGGGCGCGGCCCGCGGGTGCGGCGGCGGCCGGGGTGGTGGCCGCGGGGGTGCCCTCGGCGGTGGCCTCGGCGGGCTGGACGGTCTGGGCGGTCATGGGTCAGAACTCCCCGTGTGCGGTGGCGGGCTTGCGCAGCAGGACGCCGACCCGGACACCGGGGACGCTGGACGCCAGCAGGTAGTGGCCTTCGGGCCTGACGCCGCCGGCCGCGGCCCGGTCCACCAGGTTGATGAGCGGGTCGGCGGCGAAGCAGTGCCCGAAGCGGGTGATGTTGTCGAGGAACAACTGGTCCTTGGTGAAGCCCGCCTGGCGCTCCTTGAGCACGACCACGGGCTTGAAGAGGTTGGGGTGCAGCACCCCGTGGACGTCGCCGGGCTTCATCCCGGCGTCGGCCAGGATCCGCTCGTTGACGGTGCGGGCGAGGTCGGCGCTGATCTCGTTGGACCAGTCGAGCGAGCCGGGGTCCTGGGCGCTGGCGCCGGCGACGATCTCGTACGCGTCCTCGCCGAGCGGTTCGGCGCCGACCAGGCAGGAGGCGGCGCCGTCGCTGAAGAGGGCGAAGTTCTCCATGCGGACGGACTCGTCGCTGACGCGGTCGGTGGTGACCACCAGGACCCGGCGGTACTGGCCGGCGGCGACGAGGGCCTGCGCGGTGCGGACCGCGACCAGGAGGTTGGTGCACCGGTTGAGGGTGATGCCGGTGAAGGCGGTGCCGGCACCGAGGCCGGCGCCGGTCATCACGGTCTCGACGAACTTGCCGTGGGTGCGCGGGCCGCCGGGGAAGCGGGTGGAGCACAGGATCAGGCAGTCGACGGAGGACGGCTCCACGCCGGCGCCGGCGAGGGTGGCGCGGGCGCTCTCGACGGCCAGGTCCTCCAGGCCGCGGGCGGTGCGGCGGATGCTGCCCCAGCCCCAGAGCTGGGCCTTGGGGGGCATCCCGAACTGGCGGGCGCGCTCCGCCAGTCCGGGGATCGTGCTGTGGTCGGCCTCCTGCTCGCCGAGCACGTAGGCCGGGGCGGACAGGTGGACGGCGGGGCGGGCGGGCTGGTCCCCCGGCCGGGGGCCGGGGGCCGCGCCGTGGAGGTCGTGGGTGAGGCTCACGGTGCCGGATCGCTCTCTCGGTCGGCGGCGGGGTTCGGGGTGGCGGCGGGCGCCGGGGGCGCGGCGGTCGGCGCCGGTGCGGCGAGCAGGGCGTTGGCCTCGGCGTACGGCAGGGCGTCGGCGCCGAAGTCGAAGGTGCCGTGCTCGCCGATCTCGCGGGCGGCCCGCACGAGCGCGCCGAGGGCGGCCCGGGACAGGGCCGAGCCGGTGCTGACGCGGCGTACGCCGAGCGCTCCGAGGTCGGCGACGGACAGCCGCAGGGCGCCGCCCATCAGGACGTTGACGGGGCGGGAGACGGCCGAGCAGACGGCCCGGATCGACTCGGCGTCGGGCAGGGCGGGGGCGTAGAGCACGTCCGCGCCGGCCTCCTCGTACGCCCGGAGGCGGCGGAGGGTGTCGTCGAGGTCGGGGCGGCCGAGGAAGAAGTTCTCGGCGCGGGCGGTGACGGTGAAGGGGAAGCCGAGTGCGCGGGCGGCCTCGACGGCGGCGGCGACGCGTTCGACCGCCTCGCCGAGCGGGCGCACGGGGTCCGCGGCGCGACCGGTGGAGTCCTCGATCGAGCCGCCGACGAGGCCGGCGGCCGCGGCCAGCCGGACGGTCTCGGCGACGTCCTCGGGCTTCTCGCCGAAGCCGCTCTCGAGGTCGGCCGTGACGGGCAGGCCGGTGGCCTCGACGATCGTGCGGGCGTTGTCGAGGATGTCGGCGCGGGTCAGGGTGCCGTCGGGGCGGCCGAGGCTGTGGGCGAGCCCGGCGCCGGTGGTGGCGAGGGCGGGGAAGCCGAGGCCGGCCAGCAGGCGGGCGGAGCCGGCGTCCCAGGGGTTGGGGACGACGAAGGGCTGGGGGCCGTCGTGCAGCTCCCGGAAGGCGACGGCCCGGCGGTACTGGGCCTCGGTGGTACGGGGGGTGTGGCTCATGGTCGGTTCCCTCGCGGTGCGTCGCTGCTGCCTGGACCGTCAGATCAGCTCAACGTACTCATCGGCGGTGCGTGCGGCGGCCGTTGCCGCGCGCAGGAGCGGACGCAGGACGTCGGTGACCGCGGCGGGCCGGTCCTCGAAGTAGAAGTGGCCGCCCTCGGTCCAGTGGCGTACGGGCGCCTGGGCGCACTCGCGGGCCCAGGGCTCCACGGACTCCGGGGTCACGTGCGGGTCGTCGGTGCCGTTGACGAGGGTGACCGGGACGCCGAGCGGGGCCGCGGGCCGGTAGGCGTACCCGGCGACCATGCGGAAGTCGGCCTTGAGGTGGGGCAGGAGGAGCTCCTGCATCATCTCGTCCTCGGCGATCTCGGGGGGCAGTCCGCCGAAGAAGCCGACGGCCTCGGTGAAGGCGCGGCCCTCCAGCCGGGCGGCCTCGACGACGCGGGGGGTGGGCAGCAGCGAGGGGGCGGAGCAGCCGGAGACGACCAGGCCGGCGAAGCCGGGCAGGCCGTCGATGCGGCGGGCGACCTCGAAGGCGAGGGCGGCGCCGAAGCTGTGACCGAAGAGGAGGAACGGCAGGCCCTGTGCGGCGGCGGTGGCCGTGACGGCGGCCGCGGCTCCGTCGGCGAGGTCGGCCACGGTGGCGAGGGCGGGTTCGCGGAAGCGGTGGGCGCGGCCGGGGGGGCACACGGCGAGGACGCGGCCGTCGCGGCCGAGGGCGTCCTGCCAGCCGAGGTAGGTGCGGGGGTTCCCGCCGGCGTGCGCGAAGCAGAAGACGAGGGCGTCCGCGGCCGGCCCGCCCAGGGGTCCGGCGGAGGTGTCGGCGGTCAGGAACCAGGTGGAAGGAGTCACGGGAGGCATGTGGTTCGGGCCATTCTCCTCCCGCGCGGTCGGGGCGGGGAGGGGAGTCGGAGAGGGGGCGTCGAGGCCTGGAGCGCGGGGAGCGGGAGGAACCGCTCAGTTCCAGCCGACGTCGTTCGTGCGGGCGCCGGGGGTCGGGCCGTTCCAGCCGACGTCGTTCGTGTGATCGCCGGGGGTCGGGCCGTTCCAGCCGACGTCGCCGGTGACGTCCCCGACCGTGCCGGGGGCGGCGTGCACGACCGGCTTCGGGCCGTTCCAGCCGACGTCCAGGCGAAGGTGCGTGGCGCCGTCGCCGCCGAGGGCGCCCTGCGCCCCGGCCAGTGCCAGGGCCAGACCCGCGGCCGCGAGGACGGCTCCTCGGCGGATTGCGGAAAGCTTGCGGCCACGGAAAGCGCCCACGGTGTTGTCCCCCATTTTCGTGTTCCCCCTCGACGTCGTTTCGCCTTTGGTCCACAAGGAAACGGAACCAAACAGTCCGATCCTTTTCCGTAGAAGTCCCACCGGGCTGGTCCCCGGTTTCCGCTCCTTCGGTGAGACCAAATCTCCCCCGTGTGGAGGAGGTCGGGCGAGGCCTACGATGGCTCCGGTTTCCGCATTGCGGTTACCCACGGGGTCTCAACCACCCCAAAATGCTGCACACCGGACAGATGGGGGTGGGGTCAGGCGTGTCCGAACGTGGCGAACCCGGACAGAACCCTGCGGCGTACCGGCCGCAACCGACGGCCGAAGAGGCCCCGCAGGAATTCCTGCGGGAACTTGCAGCGCACCTGGGCAGACTGGCCGCCGAGGCCTCGGAGCAGGCCGCGTCCGGAGGCTGGCGCGGCCCCGCCCCGACCGCCGCGGCGGGCGACGGAGCAGGTGGGGCGGGTACGGACGGACCGGGCGACGTTCCGGGCGTGCGCTACCTGCACGGCATGCCGACGATCGGCGGGGCGATCGACGAGGCGCTGTCCCGGGTCCGGCGCGAAATCCTCACGGCACAACCGGACGGGGCACGCCCCGGCGCCGTGTTGAAAGACGCACTGGAACGCGTGCGCCGGCAGATAGCCTCCGGAATTTCGATGCGGACGCTTTACCAGCACACCACGAGATTCGACGAGGCGACAAAGGAATACGTGCGCGCCGTGACGGAATACGGGGCGCAGGTCCGCACTCTGGAGGAATTCTTCGACCGGCTCATCATCGTGGACGACGTCGCATTCATTTCCGCGAACGCGGACCGGACCACGGCGATCGAGATCAGTGAGCCGACGATCGTGCGGTTCCTGCGCGACACCTTCGACCGGTCATGGGATCGAGCCAGGGAGTTCCCGTTCGTCCCGCTGCACGCCGCGAAGGCGGCGGACGAGGTGGTCCCGGCGATCCGCGAGTCCATCGGCCGGCTGCTGGTCGAGGGCTACTCGGACAAGGCCATCGCCCGCCGCATCGGCATCAGCGAGCGGTCGCTGCAGGCGCACATCGCGTCCATGAAACAGGAGTTGGGCGCGGGGAACCGGCTCCAGCTGGGGTACGTACTGGGACGCAACGAGGCGACGGTGGTCATCTAGGCGCCCCCAGGGTCCGCCGGGCGCCCCCACGAGCCCGCGCCGCAGCCCGACTCGGGTGGGCTGCGGCGCGGTGGTGCGGGGACGGCCGGGCGGCCGTCAGTCGGCGGTGGGCACGGCCGGGCGGTCGTCGGCCGCGGCGGCGGAGGGGGAGGGGGCGGCCGGGGCGGCCGCCCGGGCCGCCGGGCGGCGGCGCGAGACGGCCACGCCGGCCAGGCAGATGGCCCCGCCCAGCAGCGTCAGCCACCCCGGCACCTCGTCCAGTGCCAGCCACGCGATGAGCACCACGACCGCCGGCACGGCGTAGGTGGTGGCGCCGAGCTTGCCCGCGGTGGTCCGGGCCAGGGCGTACGTCCAGGTGCTGAAGGCCAGGGCGGTCGGGAACAGGCCCAGGTACACCATGTTGAGCGTGGCGCTCGCGGGCGCGTCGCCGAGCTGGTGCAGGAGCTGGCCGGCGAAGGGCAGCGTGGCGGCGGCCCCGACGAAGCAGCTGTACGCGGTGACCTGGATCGGGCTCGCGTACGACAGGGCGGGCTTCTGCAGCACCACCCCGGCGCCGTACGCGAGCGCGGCGGTCAGGCACAGGAGCACCCCGCCGACCGAGGACGAGCCGCCGGAGGAGGTGGACGCTCCGACGACAACGGCGCCCGCGAAGGACACGCCCATGCCGGCCAGCAGCATGGGCGGGAAGCCCTCCTTGAGGAACCAGCCGCTGAGCAGGGCGATGACGATGGGGCCGATGTTCACGACCATGGCCGCGGTACCGGCGTCGACCAGCTGCTCACCCCAGTTGAGCACGACCATGTAGAGCCCGAACCACAGCAGGCCCGAGGCGAGGATGCCGGGCCAGGCCTGGCGCGGTGGCACCGGCACGCGCTTGACGAGCAGGACCAGGCCGAGCACGAGGGAGGCCGTCAACAGGCGGCCGAGTGCGAGGGCGCCGGGTCCGAAGTGCTCGGCGGAGGCACGGATGGAGACGAAAGCGGAAGCCCACAGCACGACCGTGATCGAAGCGGCGGCCAGGGCAGGGTAGTCGGTACGGGGATCGCCAGCCTTGTGGTCCATGCCTGCACGCTACTTGCTCGTGGCGTACTTGACCCGGACACGTCGAGAACCAGCCGCTCCCCGGGTCCGCGGCACCCCGGCGCCCGGGCCCCGCACGGCCGCCGACGTGCCGGTCCCGGGCGGCCCGCACGGGGAATTCGGGCGGACCGTCCGGGGAGTCCGGCGGGCCTCCACCGTCCTTCCGGTGGAATTCCACCGGAATTCCACCGGGTTCGTGTAGATGCCGGCGCCGCGCCCGCCGACAAAAGCCGGGATTCCGTCGACACCGGCCGGCAAAGCCCGTGCCCGGAGTGTTCCGGAACGCCGCGCAGGTCCCTTTCCGGAGCGCCATTCGGGGAGTTCCGGGCGCGGCGTGCACGGATGTGCGCGGTTCCGCCGCAATGATCGCCAGTTGTCACGGCCGGGCCCGGCCGGGCGTACGGGTCGGACGGGCCGCGTCCAGCGAGCGGAAGGACCCCCTCATGTTCAAGAAGGTGCTGATCGGCGGCGCGGGCGCGGTGCTCGTCGCGGCGGCGCTCTCGCCGGCCACCGGAGCCGCGGCGGCGCAGGCCCCGGTGCCGCTGCGCGATCCCGTCCCCGCCGCACGGGTCACCGTCGACCTGGTGCAGGTCAACGGTTCGGGCTGCCGGCCGGGCAGCGCGGCGGTGTCGGTCGCCGCCGACAACACCGCCTTCACCGTCACGTACAGCGAGTACCTCGCGCAGGTCGGCAAGGACGCCAAGGCCACGGACTTCCGCAAGAACTGCCAGCTCGGCGTGCGGGTCAACGTCCCTCAGGGGTTCACCTACGCCGTCGCCAGGACGGACTACCGCGGCTTCGCCAGCCTGGAGCCGGGCGCCACCGGCACGCAGCAGGCGAGCTACTACTTCCAGGGCATGTCCCGCACCACCAGCCACAGTCACACCTTCCACGGGCCGGTGCAGGACAACTGGCAGGCCTCGGACTCGACCGCGATCGAGTCCCTGGAGTTCGCGCCGTGCGGGGCGCAGCGCAACTTCAACATCAACACCGAACTGCGGGTGGACGCCGGGTCCTCCGACTCCGCCCGCACGACCAGCTTCATGGCGATGGACTCCACCGACGGCAGTCTGAGCACGGTGTACCACTTCGCGTGGAAGAAGTGCCCGACCCGTCGCTGAGCCGCGGCCCCGGCCGCCCCCGCCCTCGGACCGCCGCAGGGCCCGCGCGGCTCCTGACGGCACGACGGCCGACGGCAGGACGGCCGGTGGCCCCCTCCCGGTCATGGGAGGGGGCCACCGGCCTTTCGAGCCGGCCGGGTCAGGCGGTCAGTTCGGGCGACTTGACGGCGTCCCCGGCGTCCGCTCCCTCGCCCGTGTCCGCACCCGCGCCCTCGCCCGCGGCCTTGGACTCCCGCATCACCAGCCCGGCGAGGACGGCCGCCGCGACCACGCCGATCGCACTGAGGGTGAAGGTGGTCGACATCGAGGCGGTGAAGGCCTCCTTGGCGGCCCGGACCAGGCCCGCGTCGCCCTGGGCGACGGCGAGCGCGGCCCCGATCGACTCCTTGGCCTGCTCGGGCGCCCCGGCCGGCATCTCGTTCGAGAAGGTGCTGCTCAGGAGCGAGCCGAGGATCGCGATGCCCAGCGCGGTGCCGGCCTGCTGGATGGTGTCGTTCAGGGCGGAGCCGACGCCCGCCTTCTCGGCCGGGATGGTGCTCATCAGGGCGCCCACGGCGGCCGGCATCGCGACGCCCGCACCGAGGCCGAGCAGGCCGAGGGCGACGGCCGGGACGGTGAACCCCGAGTCGGCGGACACGGTGGTCAGCAGGGCGAAGGAGCCGGCCATCAGGCCCATGCCGGTCAGCAGCAGGGCCCGGTTGCCGTACCGCGCGGCGGACTTGGCACCGATCCCGTTGCCGAGCAGTGCGGCGACGGCGAGCGGGACGAAGGCGAGGCCGGCCTTGACGGGCGAGTAGCCGAGGACGAACTGCAGGTACTGGGTGAGCACCAGCAGCAGACCGCCGTTGCCGATCTGGACCAGGGCCAGCGAGAGCGAACCGCCGCTGAAGTTGCGGTGCTTGAAGAGGACCAGCGGGACCATCGGCGAGGCGGTGGTGTTCTCCCAGACCACGAAGCCGGCCAGGGTGACGACGGCGACGACCAGGGTGACGGCGGACCGGCCGCTGAAGGCGCCGTGCTGCGGGATCTCGATGATCCACCAGATCAGGGCGGTCATGCCGGCGGCGGACAGGACCGCGCCCAGCGGGTCCGCCTTCTGCCACGGGGCCTTCGACTCGGGCATCAGGGTGAGGGCGGCGAGCACGGCCAGGGCGACGACCGGGACGTTGATGAAGAAGATCGAGTGCCACGAGAACCGGTCGATCAGGACGCCGCCCAGCACCGGGCTGCCGACCAGGCCGAGCATCGAGACCGAGCCCCACGCGGCCATCGCCTTGGGCCGCTCCGCCTCGTCGAAGACGGTGATGAGGATCGACAGGGTGGAGGGCATGATCAGCGCGCCGCCGACGCCCATGGCGACCCGTACGGCGATGACCTCGCCGGGACCGGTGCAGAAGCTGGCGGCCAGGGAGGCGGCTCCGAAGAGCAGCAGCCCGATGATCATCACCTTGCGGCGGCCGAAGCGGTCGCCGAGGCTTCCGGAGGTCAGCAGGAGCCCGGCGAAGACCAGGATGTACGAGTCCAGGATCCACTGGACGTCCTGGGCGCTCGCGCCGGTGTCCTCGGCCATCGCGGGCACGGCCACCGTCAGGGCCATGCTGTCGACCACCAGGACGAGCGTGCTCAGGCACAGCACGATCAGGATCCACCAGCGCCGCGGATCTCGGTTCTCAGACTGCATCTCGGGGTCCCCCTCCGGTTGCGCACACTGTTCCGTCGCTGCGCACACTGTACGCGTAGCGGAACGGTGTACGCAATCCGATAACGCTGTACGCTGAGTGCGCACGCTGTTCGCGTGGATGCCGCCACCCCAGTGAGGTGGTGCCGCTACCCCCGTGAGGAAGGGGCCCCCATGGCCACCACCAGGACGACCACCCCCCGGAACCCCATCCCCTCGGTCTGGGCCCGTCAGCCGAACAGCCCCGACCAGCCGTCGCTCAGCCGGGCCGCGATCGTCCGGGAGGCCGTCGCGATGCTGGACGCCGACGGCATCGACGCCCTGAGCATGCGCAAGCTCGGCGCCCGGCTGAACGCCGGCGCCACCTCCCTCTACCGCCACGTGGCCACCAAGGACGAGCTGATGGAGCTCGCCGTGGACGAGGTCTTCGGCGAGATCGTCGTCCCCCCGGCGGACAGCCCGGACTGGCGGGCGGCGGTCACCGAGGCCGCCGGCGCCTTCCGCGCCACGGCCCTGCGCCACACGTGGCTCGCCTCCGTCCTCGGCCAGGCCGGCCTCGCCTACCTCGGCCCCAACCTCATGGCGTACGGGGAGCGCCTGTCCGCCCTGGTCACCGCCGCCGGCTTCCCCGAACCGAACCGGGCCATCGACACGGTGCTGACGTACGTGATCGGGATGAGCACCTCCGAGGCCGCCTGGCTGACCTCCGTCGAGCGCTCCGGCGACACCGAGGCCGGCCTGATCGCACGGCTGCTGCCCGACGCCACGCAGGCCGTGGCCGGCCACAAACACCTCGAGGCCGGCTACGCGGCCGCCGCCGAGACCGCCGGCGACCCCGCCGCGATGCGCGACGCCAAGTTCGCCTACGGCCTGGAGGTCATCCTCGACGGCCTGGCCCTGCGCCTGCCGAAGGAGTAGTACCGCCCGACCGACCGCTCGCCCGACCGACCGCCCTGAGCACCGCGTCCGAAACCCGCCAGCGAACCTCCCTCGCCAGGGGCAGGATGGGGTGGTGGGAACCGTAGTGTCGCGCCGTGGGTGGGCGCCGTGAGCGAGTGGGCGTTGTTCGACCTGGCCGAGGCCGATCCGACACCGGCCGGCCCACCGGTCGGGGGGCCGGTGGGCTGGACCGCCGCGGACTGGGAGCGGCTGTACGCCGAACTCGACGAGCGGGGTGCCGCGGTGACGCCCCCGCTGCTGACCCCTGCCGAGTGCGCGGAGCTGGCTTCCACCTTCGAGCGGCGCGACCTGTTCCGGTCGACCGTCGAGATGGACCGGCACGGCTACGGCAGCGGCACGTACCGGTACTACGCCGACCCCGACGCGCTGCCCCTCGTACGGCGGCTGCGCGAGGAGCTCTACCCCGGGCTGGCTCGGGCGGCCAACCGGTGGGCGCGGCTGCTCGGCGAGCCTGCGTACCCCGACCGGCTGGCGGACCTGCACGCCCGGTGCGCCGAGCGCGGCCAGCTGCGGCCGACCCCGCTGATCCTGCGCTACGGCCCGGGCGGGTACGCGGCGCTGCACCAGGACGTGTACGGCGAACTGGTCTTCCCGCTCCAGGTGTCGGTGCTGCTCAGCGACCCGGAGACGGACTTCACCGGAGGCGAGAGCGTCTTCGTGGAGCAGCGGCCGCGCGCGCAGTCGCGGGCCGTGGTGGTCCGGCCGGGACTCGGGCAGGGCGTGGTGTTCCCGGTGCGGGAGCGCCCGGTGCACGGCCCGCAGGGCGTACGACGGCACGCGGTGCGCCACGGGAGCGGCGAGGTGGGCCACGGAGTGCGGCACGTCCTGGGGGTGATCTTCCACCATGCGCGCTGAGACGCTGCGACCGCCGGAGGCGGGACGGGACGGGACGCCCGGACGCCCGACGGGGCAGCCGGGATTGACCGGGCCGACGGGACAGCCGGAGCCGCAGGGACTGACGGGGCTGACGGACGACGGCCGGTACGCGGCCGTGCGCGGCCGCGACGCCCGCTTCGACGGCGAGTTCTTCTTCGCCGTCACCACCACGGGGATCTACTGCCGCCCCAGCTGCCCCGCCACCACCCCGAAGCGGGCCAACGTCCGCTTCTTCACCACCGCCGCGGGCGCCCAGGGGGCCGGCTTCCGCGCCTGCCGCCGGTGCCGCCCGGACGCCGTGCCGGGCTCGGCCGAGTGGAACCTGCGCGCCGACGTCGTGGGCCGCGCCATGCAGCTGATCGCCGACGGGATCGTGGACCGCGAGGGCGTGTCGGGCCTGGCCGCCCGTCTGGGCTACAGCACGCGCCAGGTGCAGCGGCAGCTCAACGCCGAACTCGGCGCGGGCCCCATCGCGCTGGCCCGCTCCCAGCGTTCGCACACCGCCCGGATCCTGCTCCAGACCACCGACCTGCAGGCCTCGGAGATCGCCTTCGCGGCGGGGTTCACCAGCATCCGGCAGTTCAACGACACGATCCGCGGGATCTACGCCGCCACCCCGCGCGAGCTGCGCGCGGCCCGGCCCGCACGGTCCACCCGGTTCGGGCCGGTGGCCGCGCCCGACGGGTCGGGGGGCGTGGCCCGGCGGCTCGCGTACCGGGGGGCGTACGCGGCGGCGGAGGTCTTCGACTACCTGGAGCGGCGGGCGGTCCCCGGGATCGAGGAGGTCACCGGCGGGCGCGGGGCCCGCCTCTACCGGCGCACGCTGCGACTCCCCTACGGCACCGGCATCGCCGAGGTGCGCGAGCCGGCCCCCGAGCCGGGGGCGGGTCCTGGCGCCGACGGGCCGGGCGCCGACGGCCCGGGCGCCGACGGCCCGGGCGCGGGTCCGGCGCGGGGCACGGTCGCCGGGCAGGGCTGGCTGGAGTGCCGGCTGCACCTGAGCGACCTGCGCGACCTGACGACCGCGAGCCAGCGGGTGCGGCGGCTGTTCGACCTCGACGCGGACCCGTACGCGGTGGAGGAACGGCTCGGCACCGGGCCGGACGGCCCCGCCGCAGGACTGGCGGGACTCGTGGCACAGCGGCCGGGGCTGCGATCGCCCGGCGCGGTGGACGGCGGCGAGTTGGCCGTACGGGCGGTCCTGGGCCAGCAGGTGTCGGTGGCCGCCGGCCGGCGGCTGGGGGCCGCGCTGGTCGCGGCGTACGGCGAACCGCTGGAGCGCGCCAGCGGCGGGCTGACGCACCTCTTCCCGCGTCCGGCGGAGCTCGCCGAGGCCGACCTGACGCCGGTCGGGATGCCGACCGCGCGGCGCGCGGCGGTGCGCGCCCTGGCCGGCGCCCTGGCCGGGGGCGCGGTCGTGCTGGACGCGGGCGCGGACCGCCAGGCGGCCGAGGAGGCCCTGCTCGAGCTGCCGGGCATCGGCCCGTGGACCGCCGGCTACATCCGGATGCGGGCCCTGTCGGACCCGGACGTGCTGCTGTCGAACGACGTCGCGGTGCGCGCGGGCATGCGCCGCTCCGGCTCCGCACCCGAGGAGGCGGACTGCTGGCGACCGTGGCGCTCGTACGCGATGCACCACTTCTGGGCCGCGGCAGCGGCACCCTGAGCTGCCCGCGCCGGTCGCGAGCGCTCTCCGGCGGTCGCGGGCGGTCGCGGGCGTCGCGGGCGGTCGCGGGAATGCGACGTCCGAAAGCCGCCAGACTTCCGGTGCCGCGCGCGCGAGTCTGGAGGCAGGACGAAAGGAACCGAGACGATGACCACGCGATACACCACGCTGGAAAGCCCGCTGGGCACGCTGCTGCTGGTCGGGGAGAAGTCCGCGAGCGCGCCGGGGGGTGTCGCCCTGGTGTCGCTGTCCATGGAGGGGCAGAAGGGCGCGGCCGCGGTCCGCCCGGGCTGGGTGCGCGACGACGCCGCGTTCGCGTACGCGGCCGGCCAGCTGGACGCCTACTTCGGCGGCGGCCTGACCGAGTTCGAGCTGGAGTTCGTGGCCTCGGGCTCGCAGTTCCAGCGCGACGTGTGGGAGGCCCTGGAAGCCATCCCCTACGGGACGACGCTGACGTACGGGCAGATCGCCGACCGCATCGGCGCCCCGCGCAGCGCCTCCCGTTCGGTCGGCACCGCGATCGGCGCGAACCCGCTGCTGGTCGTGCGCCCCTGCCACCGCGTCATCGGTGCCAACGGCTCGCTGACCGGCTACGCCGGCGGCCTGGAGCGCAAGCAGACGCTGCTGGCCATCGAGGGCTCGGTGCTGGCGGGATGACGTACGCACCGGCTCCCGCGTCCTCGCCCTCACCTGCATCTTCAGCTGCGTCCTCGCCTGCATCCTCGTCTGCTTCTGCGCCTGCCGGGGCGGTCCGGGAGCAGCTCGCCGACCGGGTCGGGGCCTGCGACTGGCCGGCCCTGGCCGCCGAACTCGACGCGCACGGCTGCGCGTCGACCGACGGTCCGCTGCTCACTCCCGCCGAGTGCCGTGACGTCGCGGCCCTGTACGAGCGCCCGGAGCTGTTCCGGACGACCGTCGACATGGCCCGCCACCGCTTCGGCTCCGGCCGGTACCGGTACTTCACCCACGACCTGCCCGAGCCGGTGGCCGCGCTGCGGGCGGCCCTGTACCCGCGGCTGCTGCCGGTCGCGCGCGACTGGGCGGCCCGGCTGGGCCGGCCCTCGCCCTGGCCGGACGACCTGGACGAGTGGCTCGCGGCCTGTCACGCCGGCGGCCAGGACCGCTCGGCCCAGATCCTGCTCTCGTACGGGGAGGGCGACTGGAACGCCCTGCACCGGGACCTGTTCGGGGACCTGGTCTTCCCGCTGCAGGTCGTGATCGGCCTGGACGCGTACGGGACCGACTACACGGGCGGCGAGTTCCTGCTGGTCGAGCAGCGGCCGCGGGCCCAGTCGCGGGGCACGTCGAGCGTGCTGAGACAGGGGCACGGGCTGGTCTTCACGACCCGGGACCGGCCGGTGGCCACCGCGCGCGGCTGGTCGGCGGGCGCGGTCCGGCACGGGGTGAGCACGGTGCGCTCCGGCCGGCGGCGGGCCCTCGGCCTGGTCTTCCACGACGCGTCATGAGCGGCGGCGGGTACGTGCTGCTGGGCCCCGACGGGCGGCCGTACCGCAGTGCGGTGCCGGGGGCGTTGGGCGGGCACCGGCGCGGTCGGCTGTACGGGCGGCTGGACTGCCCGAGCGCGCTGCGCGCGCTGGCGCGCGGGGGGTACGTGCGCGAGCGGGTCTTCTTCGCGGACGAGGCGAGCGCGGTGGCGGCCGGCTACCGGCCGTGCGCGGTGTGCCTGCCGGAGCGCTACCGGGCGTGGAAGGCGGCCTCCGGTTCGGGCCTGCCGGCGGGATCCCGGGCGGGAGCCGCGTCCGGGCCCCTGGTGAGCCCGCGGGTGGGGGCCGGGCGGGGGGCTGGGCGGCCTACGGGCCGGCGGGCGGGTCCCGGATCCGGACTGCCGCCGAGCCCGTGGGACGGCCTTCGGGCGGCACCCGGTCCCGAGCCGCGGGTGAGTCCGCTGCTGCCCGTCGGCGAGTCGGCGGCGTACGGTGAGCTGCCCGCGCCGGCCCCGTACACGGAGGCCGAACTGGCGGCCCTGCTGGGCCTGCTGACGGCCCCCCGTGCCCGGATCACCACCGTCGTGGTGGGACACGGCCGCGACGCGGCCTCGGCGGCGGCCGCGCGGGCGTTCGCCACGGCCTGGGAGGCCCGCGGCGGCCGGATCCTGGCCACGGTCACCTGGCCGGAGTCGGCTGCCTCCTGGCTGCGCGCCGCCCGCCGCCTGACGGCGGAGGTCCCGGACGCGTGGGTGGTGGCCGCCGCCGGGATCGGCTTCGCCCAACTGGCCCGCCGGTTGCGGCACAGCACGGACTGGGACCCGGCCCGTACGTACGCCTTCGGCTCGCTCGCCGACTCCCGCGTCCCGGCCCTCGCAGGTCCCGGCGTCCTGCACGGCCTGCGCGGCGCGGCCGCGGACGGGACCACGTGGCAGGTCCGGGGGACCTGGGTGTCCTCACCTGCCGGGTGAGGTTGTCGGGTGGACGTGTCGGGTGGACGTGTCGGGTGCGCGCGTCCGGTGCGCGCGTCCGGTGCGCGCGTCCGGTGCGCGCGTCCGGTGCGCGCGTCCGGTGCGCGCGTCCGGTGCGCGCGTCCGGTGCGCGCGTCGCGCCTGAGGGGCCGTCCCGTGGTGTGTGGGTCCCCTCGGCGCTTGACAGGGGCGGCCTGCAGGCCCTGCGGCAGGCCCACCCCAAGGGCTTCGGGCCTTCGGCCGGGCCTGCGGCCCCCCTCGGCCCGGGCCCGCCTCCGGACCAGCCTGCCACCCCTGTCAAGCGCCTCCCCCACACACCACGGGACGGCGCTCTCGCGAGTCGGTGACCCGGGTCTTGGTCACCGGGTGGCGCCATGCGCGGTCGGGGGTCGGGGTCGGGGCCGCGGGAGCCGCGGGGCGGGCCGGTGCCCTACTCGGCCCAGGGGATCACGCGGGTGCCCTCGGTACCGGGGACGGACGCCACCCCGTCGGCGCGCATGGCGACGTGGGCCTCGACGTCCTGCGGGGCGTGGACCCGGCGGACGATGCCGGGCGGCAGGACGAGGGTCTGGCCGGCCGAGACCTTCTCGGTGACACCGCCGCTGGTCACCTCGAGCGTGCCGGAGGCGACCGTCCAGACCTGTTCGCGGCTGACGCAGTGCTCGGGACCGGTCTGGCCGGCCGTCATGGAGACGTTCCAGGTACTGAGTTCCGCGCTGCCCCGGCTGGGGGCCGCCAGGCCGGTCATCCGGGCGTTGGGGGACTCGATGGTGTGCTCGGGGGCGGGGCTGATCACGTGCATGGCGGCCTCCTCGGCTTGCTCGGCGCTCTCGATGTTGTCGGTGCTCGCGACGTTCTCGGCGTTCTCGGTGTTCTCGGCATCCGTGGCGTCCCGGACGGTCTCGGCGGGCGCCTCGGGCGCCTCGGGCACCGCAGCCGGCCGGACCCACTCCACGAGCTGGACGACGACGCCGTTGGGGTCGGTCAGCTGGAACAGACGCTCGCCCCACGGCTCTTCGCGCACCGGCAGGGTGATCGGCGCACCGGCCTCGCGCAGCCGGCGTTCCTCGGCGTCGAGGTCGCCGTCGACGGTGAGGGCGAGGATCAGTCCGCCCGCCCGCTGGTCGCGCTGCTCGGGCGGCAGGACCTCGGTGCCGCGGCGGAGCAGCACCACGTCCGCAGCCGCGTCGCCGCGGGTCAGGGACACGAAGCCGTCGGCGCTTGCGGCGACCTGGTAGCCGAGGTGGGTGGCGAAGAAGTCGCGGGAGGCGTCCACGTCGTCGACGGTCAGCGAGAGGGTGGCGGTGGTGACGTTCACGGCGGCTCCTTGCAGGGCTGTGGCTGGGGCTGGGACTTGCGCTGACCGGTGCGGTGCGGCGGCGGGGCGTACGGGCTCGGTCAGTACGTCCGCCGAGGTGCCCGGTAGGCGGCGCGGAAGCCCTTGCCGCGGTCGGAGGACGGGAGTTCGCGGGCCGGGTACCTCCCGGCGGTCGCCGGGCCCGTGCCCTGGGCGGTGAGTACCGCGGCGGCGAACTTCGTCGTGCCGAGCGTGCTGGTGGAGCTGAGCGTGTGGCGCAAGGGCGACACGTCCTTCCTGTTGTGCCCCGGCGATCCCGATCTCCGGTCGACGACCTTCGAACTATGGACCTTCGCCCGAGGCGATTCTTACGACAGAAGTAACTTTGCACCGAGAGCATTGAACACGTCAAGGATATTTTTACTACCGGGGTAAGATTCCTTCATGACGACGACCACGACGTCCGCGACGAACCCGGGCCTGCGCGAGGCGAAGAAGGCGGAGACGCGACAGCTGATCTCCGACTGCGCCACCCGCCTCTTCATCGAGCAGGGCTTCGAGCGGACGACCATCACCGAGATCGCGACCGCGGCGCGCGTGGCCAAGAAGACGGTCACGAACTACTTCCCGCGCAAGGAGGACCTCGCCCTCGACCACCACGAGGCGTTCACCGAAAGCCTGGCCAGCGCCGTGGCACGGCGCGCGCCCGGCGAGAGCCCGCTGACGGCGCTGCGTCGGTTCTTCCGCACGGCGCTGCGCGAGCACAGCCCCGTGGCCGGGTTCACGGGCCGGGAGTTCGCGCAGATGGTCGCCGACAGTCCCACCCTCAGCGCACGCCTGCGCGAACTGCACGACCTGCGCGAGACGGCGCTCGCCACGGCACTGGCCGAGGCCACCCTGGACTCCGCGCCGGCCATCGCCCCCCGGGCGGCCGCCGCACTCGTCTCCGCGGCCGAGCGGCTGATGTTCCGGCGACTTCAGGAGCTCACCCTGTCCGGACTCGACAACGCCGAGATCGAGGCCGAGATGGCTCCGGAGGCCGACCACGTGTACGGCCTGCTCGTGGCGGCCCTCGGGGACTACCCGGCCGCGGATCCCGCGTAGGACGCGGCGGCCGGGCGGCGAGCGGCCGTGTCGTACGCTCCCCTCCCGACGGGGACCACCGGGGCCGGGGGGAACGATGGGCGGGGTGCGGGCGCGGGTGTCGGCGTACGGGATCGCCGTCGAGCGGCGGGCCGACGGAGACCACCTGCTGCTCACACGGCTGTCCGGGGCCTCGCCGGTCTTCGGGCCGGGACTGTGGCACCTCCCCGGCGGCGGGATCGATCCGGGCGAGCAGCCCGACGCGGCGCTCGCGCGCGAGTTCCACGAGGAGACGGGGCGCGGACTCCGCGACGCCCGCCTGCTGGAGGCCCGTACCTACGCCGCGCACCGGCTGGGCGTGACCTGGCACCTGGTCGCGCTCTTCTACCGCGCGGGCCTCGTCCCGGGCCCGCTCCGGATCACCGAGACGGACGGCTCCACCGCCGACCTCGCCTGGCTGCCGCTCGCGGACCTCGATCCGTCCGCGCTCACGCCGCCGACCCGCGACGCCGTGGCCGCGCTCCGGTCGGGCCGGTGGTGACGGCCCCGCCGCCTATGCGGCCCGTGCCGCCTCGGCGTTGCGGGTCATCCGCTCCAGGACCGCGACCGCGGTGCGGTACTCGTCCGGGGTGATGCCGGCCGCCGACAGCGCGCGGAAGGCGTCGACCCGGCCGGCGACGGCGGTCAGGCGGCCACGGCCCTCGGCGGTGAGCGCGAGCCGCCCCGGCGCGGGCCGGGCGACCCAGCCGTCGGCGAGGAGCGCCGCCACGGCGGCGGCCAGGGCGGGCGCGTCGGCGTTCGCGGCGAGGACGGTGCGGACGTCGGAGTCGGCGGCCTCGGGAGTGCCGTCGACGACGTTGAGGACCTGCCAGGCGAGACGGGTGAGACCGAAGTCGGCCAACAGGCCGTTCATGGCGGCGGTCAGGGCCTTGTCGGTGCGGTTCAGCCAGTAGCCGATGGGCTTCATCAGGTGTCTCCGGGGGCCGAGCGGTCGGACGGACGCCTCAGACGGACGCGGGAGCAGCGGAGGCGGCACCGGCCGGGGCGGCCAGGAGGGCGGTCCAGTCCTGGACGGCGGCCCAGTCGGCGAAGGACTGCCAGCCGACCTCGGGGAACTCGCGGCGCAGCGCGGCCACGTCGACGTCGAGGCCGAAGGCGGCGAAGTACGCGAACATCGCGGCCAGGTCGGTGGAGTGGCCGCGGACGACGTCCAGCGGGACCTCCCGGTGCGTGATCGGACGTCCCGTCGCGGCGGCGAGGACCGCAGCGATCCGAGCGGGGTCGAGTGCGTCCGAGGCGATGTCGATCCGGCGCCCGGCGAAGGCGTCGCGCCGCTGGAGCGCGAGGGCCGCGAAGGTGCCGATGTCGCGGGCGGAGACGAGGGTGAGCGGCCGGTCGGCCGGCATCGGCCAGGCGAAGGAGCCCTCGCGCAGGCCGTCGAGGGACCAGCCGCCGGCGTAGTTGTCCATGAAGGCGGCGGGACCGATCACGGTCCAGGTCAGGCCGGACGCGTAGAGGTGCCGCTCGATCAGGGACTTGCTGTCGTAGTGCGGGACGCCGGTGTCGCGGTCGGCGTGCGCGGCGGAGGTGAACACCACGTGCCCGAGGCGGGCGGCCGCGGCGGCGTCGACGAGGGTCCTGCCCTGCCGCACCTCGGTGTCGATGTCGGTGCCGAACGGCGTGGTGACGGCGAACAGCGAGTCCGCGCCGGCGAGCGCGGCGTCGAGGGAGGCGCGGTCGTCGAAGTCCGCCCGACGGACGTCGGCGCCGAGGGCGCGCAGCGCCTCGGCGGCGGGGTCGGCGGGCCGGCGGGTGAGGGCGCGGACGGTGTGGCCGGCGGCGAGCAGGGCGCGGGCGGTGGCTCCGCCCTGGGCGCCGGTGGCGCCGGTGACGGCGATGGTGGTCACGGGGGTCTCCTCGGGACGGGGGCTTCTTTCCTCTGCGCAGCACACTATCTGCGCCACGCAGAAGATTAGAGGAGGTTGCTGCGTCGCGCAACATTCTGCGTGACGCAGATATGCCTGGCCGGGCCCACGCTCTCCGCCTCCGTCCCGTCTCCGTCTCCGTCCCGCCTCCGCCGCCCCGGCCCCGCCTACGCCCCCTCCACCCCCTCCGGCCCGAACCACCGCGCCAGGGCGGCGCGGAGGGCCTCGGCGTCCGAGGTGGTACCCCGGGCCGACCACACGGCGTAGCCGTCCGGGCGGATCAGGACCGCGCCCGTACCCCATCCGTCGCCGCCGTCCGGCGCGGCGGTGACTACGTCGGCGCGGTCCGACCAGGGAGCGGCGACGGTGCGCAGGCCGACGTGACCGGCGAGGTCCAGCAGTACGGGGCGCCCCCGGTGCAGGAGTTCGGCCACGGTGGTGGCGCCGTCGGAGGTCTTCAGGGGCAGGCTCGGAACGAGCCGCCCGGCGAGCGGGTCGTCGCCCCGGGCGCCGACGTCGTAACCCACCCCCACCCCGCTGATCATGGTGCTGAGCAGGTCGTTGACCTCGTCCATGTGCATGAGCCGGGCGAACAGCTCGCGCAGCGCGTCGACCCGCGGATCGGGGTCCATGAGCGCGACCTGGGCCCGTACGTTGTGCAGCACGGCCGCCGCGACCGGCTGCCGCTCGCTCCCGTACGTGTCCAGGAGGCCCTCCGGGGCGTGGCCGCGCACCTCGGCGGCCAGCTTCCAGCCCAGGTTCACGGCGTCCTGGAGTCCGAGGTTGACGCCCTGACCACCGGCCGGGAAGTGCACGTGGGCCGCGTCGCCGGCGAGCAGGACCCGCCCCTCCCGGTAGTGCTCCGCCTGCAGGGACGCGTCGCTGAAGCGGGAGATCCACGCCGGGCTGTCCATCGGCACGGGCCGCCCGGCGATCCGCTCCACCTCGCTCCGCAGCTCGTCCAGCGTGACGGGCGCGCGCCGGTCCCGGTGCGGCCCGCGGAAGTCGTACGTGCACACCCGGCTCAGGCCGTACGCGTTGGTCCACACCAGCGTCCAGCCGCGGGGGGTGCGCTGCCAGCCGGACGGGGCTCCGAACGGGTCGAGCAGCCGCACCTCGCCCATCAGGGCCGCCACGGTGGGCCCGTCGCCGAGGAAGCGGATCCCGGCGAGGCGGCGTACGGCGCTGCGCGCGCCGTCGCAGCCGACCACCCAGCGCGCGGTCAGGGTGCGCGCGGTCCCGTCGGTCGACCGGGTGGTGAGGACGACGTGGTCGGGCTGCTGCTCGAGGCCGGTGACCTCGGCGTCCCTGCGGAGCCGGCCGCCCAGCCGGACCGCCTCGGCGGCGAACACCTCCTGGGCGTAGGCCTGCGGACTGCCGACGAGTACGGGCCCCTCCTCGACCACCCGTGCCAGGTCGAGGTCGAACATCGCCCCGAAGTGGAACGGAACCGGCCCGTGCACCTCCCGGGACGCCACCCGGCGGCCGGGCTGGACCGCCTCGAGGAGGCCGCGGCGGTCGAGGGTCTGGGCGGTGCGGGCGTGCAGGGTGCTCGCCTTGGAGATCCCGTCCGGGCTGGGCAGCTTCTCCAGCACGGTCACGTCGACGCCGAGCAGGGCCAGTTCGCGGGCGAGGAGGGTGCCGACGGGGCCGCCGCCGACCACCGCCACCTCGGTGTCCACGGCCGGCCCCGCGGTCCCGCCCGCCGTGTGGTCCCGGTGGCCGTCCCCATGGCCGCCCCCGTGGCCGTCCCGCTGGTCCCGCATGGTGGTTCTCCCTCGTCGCCGGTGCGTCGTACGTCGAACACCGCAGGGCGCCGTGCGGTTGCCGGCGCCCCCCCACCCCGGCGACGCCTGCCCGCACCCCGCCGCTCCCGCCCGCCCTTGGCTCGATTCTTCAGAGGCCCTTGCCACGCTCCTGCCATGAGACGGAGCTGTCGCGAACGAAGGGGTGCGTCATGACGACCATGCCGCTGTCCGGGAAGGCGGTGCGCCTGGCGCGCCTGTCCCGCCGAGGTGACGGCCGGTACCTGTTCATTCCGCTCGACCACTCCGTCTCCGACGGGCCGATCGTCCCCGCGGCCGGTTTCCCGGGCCTGGTGGCGGACATCGCGGCGGGCGGCGCGGACGCCGTGGTGGTGCACAAGGGGCGGGCGCGGCTGATCCCGCCGGCCCTGCTGGCCCGCACCGGGCTCGTCGTCCACCTGAGCGCCAGCACGAACCACGGGCCCGACGTCGACGCCAAGGTGCTCGTCGGGGACGTCGAGGAGTGCGTACGGCTGGGCGCGGACGCGGTCAGCGTGCACGTGAACATCGGCTCGGACACCGAGGCCGAGCAGCTGGGCGACCTCGGGGCCGTGGCGGCCGCCTGCGACCGCTGGGGCATGCCGCTGATCGCCATGATCTACCCGCGCGGGCCGCGGGTGGACGACCCGACCCGGCCCGACCTCCTCGCGCACGTCGCGAGCATCGCCGCCGACCTCGGCGTCGACATCGTCAAGACCGTCCTGGCCGCCCCGGCCGAGCGGATGGCGGAGGTGGTCGCGAGCTCCCCGCTGCCGATCATCGTGGCCGGCGGCGGCGGCTCCGACCAGAGCCTCACGTCCTTCGCCTCCTCGGCCATGGCCAACGGCTGCGCGGGCCTGGCCGTCGGCCGCCGCGTGTTCACCAGCCCGTCCCCCCGGGAGGCGGTCCGCCAGCTCTCGGCCGTCGTCCACGCCCACGACACGGCGGCGGGCGGCGCGAACGCGACCACGAGCACGAGCGCGCAGGGGACCTCCTCCGCCCCCCGTCCCGAACGTCCCGAATCCCGTCCCGAACTGGCAGGTGCCCGATGAAATTCGCCTGGATCGACGTCCGCTCCGTGTCCGCCGAGCAGCGGGAGGCGGTGGTCGACGCGGCCATCCACGCCCGTGTCGACGGCATCGTCTCGAACGACCCCGCGCTGCTCGCCACCCTGCCGGCCACGGTCAAGCGCATCCTGGCCGGTGCCGAGGTGCCGGCGGACCAGGGCCTGGACGACCTGATCGTGCTGCGCGACGTGGCCGGCCACGATGGCCTGGCCGAGCTGCGGGCCCGCCACCAGTCCGGCGAGAAGCAGATCGCCGGGCGCGTCAACGTCGTCGACGACCCGACCCTGACGCTGGCCTGCGAGACCGCGATCGCGCTCCCGTACACGCTCGTGGAGTTCAAGGACCCGACGAAGATCCCGCTGGAGATCGTCATCGCGGCCGCCGACCGCTCCCCCGGGCAGCTCGTCTGCCGGGCCGCGGACCTCGAGGAGGCCAAGGTCATCATCGACGTGCTGGAGAAGGGCTCGGAGGGCGTGCTGATCGCCCCGCGCACCGCCAACGACGTCTTCGAGCTGGTCGAGGCGCTGCGCGTGAAGACCCCGGACCTGGACCTGACGACCCTGACCGTCGACCGCATCGAGCACCTGGGCCTGGGCGACCGCGTGTGCATCGACACCACCTCGCACTTCGAGAAGGACGAGGGCATGCTGATCGGCTCGTACGCGCACGGGTTCGTCCTGTGCGTCAGCGAGACGCACCCGCTGCCCTACATGCCGACCCGGCCGTTCCGCATCAACGCGGGCGCCCTGCACTCGTACGCCTTCGGCCAGGACAACCGCACCAACTACCTGAGCGAGCTGAAGGCGGGCAGCGCGGTGCTGGCGGTGGGCGCGGACGGTCGCACCCGCCGGATCACGGTGGGGCGGATCAAGCTGGAGTCGCGTCCGCTGCTGAGCATCCACGCCACCTCGCCGGAGGGCGTCGAGGTCAACCTGATCGTGCAGGACGACTGGCACGTACGGGTCCTGGGCCCGGGCGCCGCGGTGCTCAACGTCACCGAGCTGAAGAAGGGCGACCAGGTCCTCGGGCACGTCGCCACCGACAAGCGCCACGTGGGCTGGCCGGTCGGCGAGTTCTGCGTCGAGAAGTAGCAACCGGAGCCCTTCGATGAGCGATGACGACGCACGTCGGAGGCAGGGCCTGCGGGGCACGGCCCCGCAGGGCGCCGGCTGGTGGGGTGCGCGGCTGCTGGCCGGTGGCGCCGACGGGGCCGTGTGGGCCCGGTCGGCGGCCGCCGGCGGCCAGTCGGTGACCTTCGGCGCGCTGCGCGCCGAGACCGCGCGACTGGCCCGCACCCTGTCCTGCCACGGCATCCGGCCGGGCGCCACCGTGGCCCTGCACGGCAGCCCGGGTTTCACGCACCTGTGGTCGGTGCTCGCGCTGTGGTCGCTGGACGCGCAGGTGCTGCTGCTGGAGCCGGCCCTCAGCGGGCCGGAGCGGGCGGCGCTGCTGGACCTGGCGCGCCCCCAGTACGTGGTGACGCTGGGCGAGTCGCACGGGGACGAGGAGCGCTTCGTGCCCGAGTGCGAGGTGCTGGTGCGGCGCCGGCCCGGCGGCCGGGCCGCCGTCACGGCGCACCGGCTGGTGCAGTTCTCGTCGGGTACGACGGGCCGCCCCAAGCCGGCCGGCCGCACGCCGGGGTCGCTGTTGACGGAGGTGCGCCGGCTGGGCGCGCTGCCGCTGATGCCGCGGGCGGGCGAGAGCGTGGCCGTGTTGGAGCCGGTGGCGCACTCGTTCGCGCTGATCGGCGGGGTGCTGCACGCGCTCGCCGTGGGCGCGACGGTGGTCCTGCCGGCGTCGGCGGAGTCCGGCGCGGTGACCGAGGCGGCCGCCTCGGCGCACGTGGTGCTGGGACGGCCGCGCCACTTCGGGGTGCTCGCCGGGGCCCCGGCGGGCGTGCGGATGGAGCGGCTGCGGCTGGCGG
This sequence comes from Streptomyces sp. NPDC093225, assembly GCF_044753805.1. Classification (NCBI taxonomy): domain Bacteria; kingdom Bacillati; phylum Actinomycetota; class Actinomycetes; order Kitasatosporales; family Streptomycetaceae; genus Streptomyces; species Streptomyces sp. NPDC093225. The sequence goes on along the minus strand of NZ_JBIVNX010000057.1, from coordinate 18,088 downwards.
TCTCGGGCGGGGACGTGCTGCCCGGGGCGGTGGCCGGGGCGTTCGCGCGCCGGTACGGGGTGCTCGTCGGGCAGGCGTACGGCACCACGGAGACCGGCATCGTCGCGACCGACCTCGCGGGCGGGCGCGGGCCCGGCGCACTGGGCGTACCGGTGCCGGGCGTGCGCACGCGGGTGGTCGGCGGGGCGCTGCAGGTGCGGCTGGCGGAGGCACCGGATCCGTACGGACCGTCCGCACACGGGCCGTCCGCGTCCGCCGGGGACGCGGGTGCCGCGGACCGGGTGTGGGCGGACGGCTGGCTGGCCACCCACGACCTGGTGGCCCGGGACCCGGCCACCGGTGCGCTGCGGCTGCGCGGCCGCACCGGGCGGGCCGCGTCCGGGGCCGACCTGCTGGACATCGAGGAGGTGCTGCGCGCCCACCGGCACGTCCGCGAGGCGGTGGTGCTGGGGCCGGACCCGGTCGAGGCGCACGTGGCCGGGACGGCGGAGCTGCGGCCCGCGGAGCTGTCGGCCTGGTGCCGGCGGTTCCTGGGCGAGCGCTCGGCACCCCGGCGCTTCCACGTGGTGCCGGAATTGGCGCGGTCGGCGAGCGGCAAGGTGCTGCGCGACCGGGCGCGGCTGCACGAGCGGGGCTGGGCCCCGCGCCCGGCCGCCGCGGCGGGGCGGCGCCGGTGAGCGCGCCGACACCGACGGCCGTGCCGGCCGCCGCACCACCCGTCGCCCCGGCCCCCACCACCCGGACCGACACGAAACGACCGATCGACGTGACCACCACCGCACCCCCTACCGCCGTCACCACCCCTCCCGCCGTCACCGCCACGGCCACCGCCGCGTACGCCAGCGACGACGAGCGCTGGCGGGCGGTCCTGGAGCGGGACGAGGCGGCGGACGGGGTGTTCTACTACGCCGTCACGACCACCGGCATCTACAGCCGCCCCTCGTGCGCGGCACGGTTGGCGCGCCGCGAGAACGTGGAGTTCCACACCTCCCTGGCGGAGTTGCGGGCCCGCGGCTACCGGCCGTGCCGGCGCTGCCATCCCGGCGAGCCCGACCCGCAGCGCCACTATGCCGACACGGTGGCCCGGGCCTGCGCCCTGATGGACGGCGCGGCCGTACCGCCGAACCTCGACGAACTGGCGCAGGCGGCCGGGTACAGCCGGTTCCACTTCCACCGGATGTTCAAGTCCCTGACGGGGGTGACCCCGTACACGTACTGGACGGCCGTCCGGGCGCGCCGGGTCCGCGAGGAGCTCCTCGGCGGCGCACGGACCGTGTCGGACGCGATCTACCGGGCGGGGTTCAACACCAACGGGCAGTTCTACGCCGTCTCCGGGGCGATCCTCGGCATGGCCCCGCAGGCCTTCCGGGCCGGCGGGGCCGGGGTCGCGGTCCGCTCGGCGGTGGGGGCGACCGCGGCCGGGCCGGTCCTGGTGGCGGTGGCGGACCGGGGCGTGTGCGCGGTGCTGGACGACCGTCCCGGCGACCGGGCCCGCGACCGGCTGACGGCGCTGTTCCCGCAGGCCCGCCACGCGCCGGCCGACGCCGTCCTGTCCTCCCTGGTCCAGCGGGCCCTGCTCCGCGCCGAGCCCCCCGAACCGGCCCTGGCGGCCTTCCTCCCCCGGCAGGTGGTGCGCACGTGCCGCGACGAACTGGTCCGGCACGAGGTCCGCGTGTTCCTGACGCCCGACGCCACGGCCACCGGCGCGGGCCTACGAGCGGGATAGGCGCTGTCACACGCCCGTGACAGTCGACGGACGGGCTCGTGAAGTCCGGAGGTCAGTCTTTTAGTGCGAGGACAAAACGGGACATCGGATTACATATCCACCCGGGATCCTCGGACCTTCCCCCCACTCACTGGAGAATTCCTCATGTTCGGCTCTTCCCGGAAGCACCGTTTCGCGACGTTCGCCGTCTCGGCCGCGATCGTCGGCGGCGGCACCCTCCTGCCGACCACCGCGTTCGCCGCGCAGGCCGCGCCGCACGACGCCGGGACCACCGCGTCGGGGACCGTGCACCAGGACCACGCGAAGAGCGGGCACGGGAACAAGGGGAAGAAGCGCAGCGGCGAGAAGACCCGGGTGCAGGACGTGCAGAACATGCCCGGCTGCAAGTTCCTCCAGGGCAAGGTGTACTGCGAGGCCAAGCCCGACAAGCCCACCCCCGCACCGAAGACGGACCCGGCCCCGAACCCGGACCCCGCCCCCAACCCGGCCACGAAGCCGGCCCCCGACCCGGCGGCCCAGGCCAAGGCCAAGGAACTGGGCCAGCCGGTCCCCGCGTAGCCCGCTTCGGCCCCGCGGCGCAGAGCGCCCCAGAGGGCGCCCCGGCGGAATGGCCGTCCCCGAAGCGCACCGCGCCGGGCCCCGCCTCTGACGAGGCGGGGCCCGGCGCTCGCGCTCGCGGTCGCAGTCGCAGTCGCAGTCGCAGTCGCAGTCGCAGTGCGAACCGTCGCAGCCACGGGGCGAACCGGGACGCCCGCCCGCCTCAGGCCGGCAGGCCCGCCCGCATCCGCCGGTCCCTGGGAGCCTGCGTACGTTCCAGGCGGGCGTCCAGCAGGCGGGCCGCCGCGTCGCAGCGGCCGTCCGCGGTCAGCGCGTACAGCAGCGTCTCCTCGACGACCTCGCGCTGCGCCGCGCTGCCGCCGACCCGGCGCAGGACGGGCAGGAGCGCGTCGAGGCCGCGGGCGGCCTCGCGGAAGCGTTCCTCGACGAGCGCGGCGAACGCCTCGCACAGGGGGGCGATGACCTCGCGCTGGACCTCGTCGGCGGCCGCCGCGTGGTCGCGCAGCCGGCGCAGGGCGGCCAGGTCGCCGACGGCGGTGAGGGTGATGGCGGAGTGCAGGGCGGTGAAGGCGGTCGCGGGCCGTTCCAGGACCTCCGCCTCCACCGCGTCCAGGACGTCCGCGGCGGGCAGGTCGCCGGACCAGCTGTCGCTGAGCCGGGCGCGCCACAGCAACGACCCCGAGTCCACCAGGGCCCGTACGCCGGTCACCCGGCCGGGGGCGAGCTGGGTGAACCAGCGCTTGCGCACGGCGGCGGGGTCGTCGAGGGCCAGCTCGTGCAGGGCGATGTGCCAGGAGAAGTGGGCCCGGTGCACGGCGCCGCGGCCCCGCCCGGCGACCCACCGTTCCAGCCAGTCGCGGCCCGCGCGGTGCGCGCCGGTCTCGTAGTGCACGTGGGCGAGCGCGTGCACGGCGTGCCCGGAGGCGGGCTCGGCGGCCAGGGCGCGGTGGGCGAGTTCGCCGGCCTCGTGCAGGCGGCCCTGCTCCTGGCGCAGGAACGCCAGCAGGGAGGTGTGGAACCAGTGGCCGTCGTACGCCGCGGAGGTCTGCTCGACCAGGCGCAGCGCGTAGTCGTCGTCGAGGTCGTCGACGCCGGAGAAGGCGATGGTGGGCACGGCCACGGCGAGGGCGAGCGCGTCGGCCGGGTGCTGCTCCAGGTGCCGTACGAGGGCGGCGTCGCCGTCGTCCCCGTGGACGCGGCGGGTGACGACCTCCACGAAGGAGCGCTCGCGTTCGCACGCGCGCTCCCGGGCGCAGCGCTGCGCCTCCGCCAGGGCCCGGGGTACGTCGACGGCGGCTCCGCACTCGTGTCCCAGCAGGGCGAGGGCCGCGTGCCCGAGGGCGAAGCCGGGGTCGAGGGCGACGGCGCGGGTGAGGGAGTCCTCGGCGCCCGAGCGGACCTTCAGGATGCGGTCCAGTCCGGTGCGGTAGGCGGCGGCCGCCTCGGCATGGGTGGACAGGGCGAGGCCGTGTCCGTCGAGCGGGCGGCGCGTCGCACGGCGCCGGGGGGCGAGCGGTGCGAGCAGCTCCCGGGCCAGGTCCGCCGCCTGGACGCGGATCTCGGGGATGGCGGTGGTCTCCCACAGCTCGCCGCGGCGCGGGGCGCCGAGGGTGTACACGGGCAGGCCGGTGCCCCCCGCCTCGTCGAGCAGGCGCCCGTCGACGGTGGCGACGCCCATGCCGAGCGGGCCGGGCACCGCGGCGCCGGCTTCGAACAGGGAGCGCCACACGGGGGCCTCCAGGCGCGGGCCCGGCCCCGTGCAGTCGAGGACCCAGCCCACGTGCAGGTCGCGCCCGCCGGAGAGGCCGACGTCCAGCGATCCGTCGGCGCGGACGTCGGCCCGGGTGACGGTGCCGGCGTGGACGGCCAGGCGGCGCGCGGTGCGGGCGCGCGCGATGGACTCGCCGGTGGCGGGCGCCATGCGGTGGCGGTGGGTGTTCCACAGCGCACCGTCGCGAGCGAGGAATTCGGCGCGCTCCTCGGGGGTGAGGCGGCGCCACAGTTCCGCAGTGTGCGGGCGCAGGCTGTCGAGCGCGGGGCGCCAGTCGCCGTGCAGGCGCACGGAGCGGGCGATGTGGCGGTAGACGGTGCGGCGCAGCCGTTCGAAGGAAGCGTCGTGGAGGCCTTCGGGGGCGGGCATGGGGCCGGCCGGGGTCAGGGTGTGCGGCTGGGGCATCAGGCCGTTGCGGGACACGGCGTGCACGGTGCGGCCGGGGCGTTCGAGGGTGAGGGCGAGGTCGACGGAGGTCAGGCCGCTGCCGACGAGGAGGACGTCGCTGTCGTCGGCGAGGGGTCCGTCCAGCGCGCCGCCGGCCCAGGGCTCCGCGATGAAGCGGGCGGCGGAACGCAGCTGCGCGGGGGCCCAGGCCGCGGTCGCCTCGGCGGGTCCGGTGGCCAGGACCGCGACGTCGGCGGCGAGCCGCGTCCCGTCGGCGAGCCGGAGGGTCACGCCGCCGTCCGGGGCCCCGGCGACGTGTTCGGCGCGGGTGGTCAGCCGGTGGACGGACACGGTGCCGTGCGCGCGGACGATGGCCTGGGCGAGCGTGTCGGCGAGGTAGGCGCCGTAGCGGTAGCGGGTCGCGAAGTGGGCGGCGGTGACGGTGGGTTCGCCGTGGCGACACAGCCACCGGGTGAAGTGGCCCGGGTCGTCGGGGTAGCCGCTCATGCCGCCCGCGGGCACGTTGAGGCGGTGTCCGGGATCCCGGGTGGAGTAGGCGATGCCGCGGCCCGCTTCGGGGGCCGGGTCGATCATGACGAGGTCGATGGGGGTGCGGCGGCGCGCGGCCGTCTCGCAGAGGTGGACGGCGGTCAGCGTGCCGGCCGCACCGGCGCCGACGACGGCCACCGTGTACCGCTCACGGACTGGACTCACGTATTCCTCCGGCAGTGATCGGCGGCGGGGCCGGCGGGATGGGGCTCCGCCTTCGGGGTCGTGCGCTTTTCCGACCGAGTAGGTAGGAAAAGCGCCCGCTAAGAGGAATCCCACCCGGTGCTCGAGGATCGCTCGGGAACCGGTCGTCGAGGGCCTGATCCGGAACCGGGGCGGGGCAGCGCGGACCGGCCCGGCCACGCGGGGCGGTCAGCGGGCGTCGGCCGCTGCCGCGAGGGCCGGGCGGACCTTGGTGAGGAGGAGCTCGAGGAAGCGGTCGGGGTGGCGGAAGGACGCGAAGTGACTGGCGTCCTCGATGAGGGCGAACTCCTTGACCGGGGCGCTGACCTGGTCGAAGAAGCGGCGGGCCGGGGCGACGGGCGTGATGACGTCGTGCGCGCCCTGGAAGACGAAGAACGGCAGCGCGAAGTCCGTGCCCTCGGCCCGTTCGTCGACGGTGGCGGTCGCCTGCGGCCCGAGGGGCGCGCAGAACTCCATGGCCTTCATGGAGCTGCGGACCTCGCGCAGGGTCAGCAGGGGCGAGGTCAGCATCGAGCCGAGGACCACCTTCTTGACGGTGTCGAGGGTGAGCGGGTCGGAGCCGACGGTGAGCTTGTTGATCTGCGACCACTGGTGCGCGGTCCCCGCCGACCGGTCCGCGCCCATCGCCGTGACCGCGGCCAGGTCCTTGCGCCTGCCGGCCCGGGTGAGCCGGTCGACCAGGGCGTCGTGGGCGGTGCGGTCGCGGCCGCCGTCGACGATGTTCTGGTCGGTGCCGACGTACGCGGCGTACAGCTCGGGGTGGCGGCGGGCCAGCCGCAGGCCGGTGACGGTGCCGAAGGAGCTGGCGAGCAGGACGACCTTGTCGACGCCGAGCCGGGCCCGGACGTGCTGGGTGACCTCCAGGGCGTCGGCCTCCAGGCGCTCCAGGGTCAGTTCGCCCTGGCCGGTCGGTCCGGTGCGCGCGAAGGTCTTGCCGGCGCCGCGCATGTCCCAGCGGACGAGCGTGAAGTGCTGCTCCCAGGAGCGGGTGCGGTGCGCATAGGGCAGGTTCGAGGCGCCGGGGCCGCCGTGCACCTCCAGGAGCACCGGGTTGCGCCGGTCCTCACCGCGGACGGAGACCCACTGGTCGATGCCGCCGATGCGGACGAAGCCGGACTCGTCGATGCCGTGGGAGCCGGTGATGCGCAGCCTGCGGGCGTGGGCGGCGCGCTTGACCTGCCGGTGGACCGCGAGGCCGGCGACGGGTGCGGCGAGGACGGCGGCCGAGGCGGTGGCGAGGACGGCGGCGAACATGGTTACCCCCATAAACTGTTTGCGTCGTAAGCAGTTTTGATGTGTTTAAGGTATACACAGTTTTGGGGGGCGTCAACGGCCTTCCGCAGCGCAGCCACGACCGAGGGGACCGCCATGGCCAGGACCACCACGACGCGCACCGGCACATCCGGCGGACCCGGCAAGGGCAGGGGACGCGAGGACCGGCCGCGCGACCTGCGGGCGAGCGTGGCGCTGCTGTGGGGCGAGCAGGAGCAGCCCACCCGCGGCCCCAAGCCCAGCCTGACCCCGGCCCGGATCGCCGGGGCCGCGGTGGCCCTCGCCGACGCCGAGGGCCTGGAGGCCGTCTCCATGAGCAAGGTGGCCGCCGGCTTCGAGGTCTCCGCGATGGCGCTGTACCGCTACGTGCCCGGCAAGGCCGAACTCGTCGAGCTGATGGTCGAGTCGGTCAGCGCCGAGCGCCCCGACCTGTCGTCCGCGGGCCCCGGCTGGCGGGAGGCCATCACGGCCTGGGCCCGCGTGATGCTCGGGGTCTACCGCGCGCACCCCTGGCTGCTGTCGGCCGTCGCGATGCGGCGCCAGGTCATGGGGCCGAACCAGCTCGGCTGGCTGGACGCGGCGCTCGCCGCGCTGGAGCCCACCGGCCTCACGGCCGCGCAGCGCCACCAGGTGTTCCTGCTGATCGTCGGCCAGGCGCGCGCCCTCGCCCAGCAGTCGGCCGACTTCGACCCCGAGCACGACCGGGAGTGGGGCCGCCTGACCGGCGAGCTGCTCGACCGGCACGCGGCCCGCTTCCCCGCCCTGACCAGGGCCATCGCCGACGGCGCGTTCGGGGCCCCGGCCGCCGACCCGCTCGCCGTGGGGCTGGAGCTCATCCTGGACGGCGTACAGGCGCTCATCGACCGGGAGGACGGGGCCGGGCCCGGCGCGGACCGGTGACCCCGCACGGCCGGAAGCCGGACCGAAGGCCGGGACCTATCCCGCGCGGAGGGCGGCGGCCGACTCCAGGAGACCGTCCCGCTCCAGCCGGTCCAGCACGTCACCCACGGCGCCGGGCGGATGGCGCCAGGAGTCGGCGATCTGCTGGACGGCGGCGAAGACCCGTTTCCGGTCGAGGTCGATCTGGGCGAGGACGAAGTCATCCGCGCAGACCGCTTCCACGTTCCAAGCCGCCAGCGCCGCGTCCGGGAAGTCCTTGGTGTTGTTGGTCACGATGATCTGAGCGCGCGACTTGATCGCGGCGGCGAGTACGTGGCGGTCGTCGCGGTCCGGAAGCTCCACGGCGGGCTCCAGCGGCTCGAAGTCCTTGACCAGACAATCCCGTACGGCGCGGATCATCAACTCGCGGGTCCGAGTCAGCTTGGCGGGATCGAGTTCCGGACGATTCGCCTGGAGGTTGACGAAGACCTCGTCCAGGATTCGATCAGTCCACTTCGCTTGGACCAGCCCCGCCTGCGCTATGCGGATCAGGAGGTCGCGCAGCGTGCTCGGGTACAGGACGCAGGCGTCGTAGACCACGATGAACGCCACGGTTCAGATCAGCCCCATCTCCTGGTTCAGGGCTGTCAGTTCGTCCGCCGCCTCCCGCCGCCGCCGGTCGTCCCGGCGCTGGTACTCGAGCAAGGACTGCGCCTTGATCCGACGGTGGGTGCCGACCTTCCGGTAGTCGATCTCCCCGGCGTCCAGGAGTCCGATCAGGAACGGCCGGGAGACGTTCAACATGTCGGCGGCTTGCTGCGTGGTCAGCTCCGCATGCTCGGGGACGATGGAAACGGCGCGACCGGCCGCCATGTGGCTCAGCACCGTCGCCAACAGTTCCACCGCCTCGCGCGGCAGCTCGAGGTCGGCGTTTCCTTCCTCGATCCGGAACCGGATCCGCTCGGCGTGAGGCGAGCGGGCGAGGGACCTCTTCACGGGCCGCAGCGCCCGGGCCGCGAAGTCTGCGTCCGCCCCGGACGGGGTGGCGGCCCGAGCGGTCGATGGGCTCATGTGCACCCGTCCCTTCGTGCGACGGCCAGGCGGTCCCAGCCGACCCATTAAACGAAGTATCCGCAATATTCGAAGTAAACGCAACACGCCGCCGGCAGGTCCGTCCCCGAAGGCTTCCCGACCGCACCCATCGCGGGCGCGGGAGTCACCCGGACGGGCCGATTCCGGGCGTGGCACGGGGGGTACGGAACGGCCGTCCTCACCCTCCCGACCCGATGGAGCGCAGCCCGTGCCCGAGAAGACCGGCCCCTACAAGGCAGGTACGCCCTGCTGGATCGACCTGATGGTCCCGGACCAGCAGCGCGCGATCGACTTCTACCGCGACCTCTTCGGCTGGCAGGGCGAGATCGGGCCGCCGGAGACCGGCGGCTACGCGGTCTGCTCGCTCCAGGGCAGGCCGGTCGCAGGGATCATGGCCGCCATGAACCCGGACGGCACCACCCCCGACCCGATGCCCCCGGCGGTCTGGACGACGTACCTGGCCACGGACGGGGTCGACGAGACCCTCGCGAAGGCCGGCGACGCCGGCGGCAAGGTCGTCATGCCGGCCGCGGACGTCATGGACCTGGGCCGCATGGCGGTCGTGGCCGACCCGCAGGGGGCGGTGTTCGGCCTGTGGGAGGCGAAGTCGTTCTCCGGTGCCGGGACCGTCAACGAGCCGGGCGCGCTCATCTGGAACGAGCTGAGCACCACCGACACGGACGCCGCGGGCCGGTTCTACGCGGCCGCGCTGCCGATGGCCCCGAAGCCGTCCGAGATGGAGGGCGCCGAGGGCTACACCGAGTGGCTGGTCGACGGTCGGGCCGTCGGCGGCATGATGACCTTGGAGAAGGCGCCGCCCGGGACGCCTCCGCACTGGATGGCGTACTTCTGCGTGGACGACGTCGACGGCGTGGTCGCCGCGGCGGTGCGGGCGGACGCCGACGTCCTGGCGCCCCCGTTCGACATGGTGGCCGGCCGGATGGCCGTGCTGGCCGACCCGCAGGGCGCGGTGTTCTCGGTCATCGCCGCCACGGAGCCGCAGCAACCCGCCTGACCGCGCCGAGGGCCCGGTGCCGTTCCGCGCGTCGTCGCGGATCGGCACCGGGACCGGGGCCGGGCCTCCGGGAGGACGTCAGGACCAGAGGTTCCTGCGCTGCTCGCGGAGGGACGGGAAGGAGTCGAGGTCCGGGACGGTCCAGCCGTCGAGGTCGTACTCCTCCAGGCACTTCTCGGCGAAACCGCGGTACTCGTCCAGCTGCCCGCTGGCGGCCTGCGCCTGCAGGATGTCGGTGCGTACCTGCTCGTGGTTGCCGGAGTAGTTGCGCTCGTACAGCTCGTGCCGGCCGCCGAACTCGGTGCCGACCGCGTCCCACAGGAGCTTCATGAGCTTGACGCGGCTGACGGAGTCGTAGCCGTTCGAACCGCGCACGTACTTGTCGAGGTACGGGCGGATCTCGGGGTTCTTGAAGTCCTCCGCGCTGGAGTTGACGTAGATCAGGCCGCTGGCCACGTCCTGCTGGATGATCTCCTTGATCCGCGGATAGCCGATGGTCATGAACCAGCGGTACGCCATGCCGTAGTCGAGCCGCGGCAACAGCGCGCCGTCCTTCCACTCCTGCGGGTTGCGGGCGGCCGCGTCGGACAGGGCCCAGAACATGTTGCGCCAGGCCAGCACCTCGCCGACGCGTGACTGGATGCCGCGGAAGTCCTTGGAGCCGGTCATGTCGACCGCCTTGAGCAGCAGCCCCGCAATGAAGTCGATCTTGACGGCGAGGCGGATCGCGCCGTGGAAGGTGAGCCGCTCCAGGAAGCCGGACTGCGGGGCGAAGCCGTTGACCTTGTCCACGTCCCCGTAGAGGAAGACGTTCTCCCAGGGGATGAGGACCTTGTCCATCACGAAGATGGTGTCGTTCTCGTCCAGGCGCGAGGAGAGCGGGTAGTCGAAGGGGCTGCCGACGGCCGCCGCGGCGGCGGCGTACGACGGGCGGCAGATCAGCTTCAGGCCCGCGCTGCCCATGGGGACGGTGGCGACGAGGGCGAACTTCTTGTCGCGCAGCGGCAGGCCGTAGTGCGAGATGAAGTTGAAGTGGGTGATGGCGGAACCGGTGGCCACGACCTTGGCACCGGAGACGACCAGGCCGGCGTCGGTCTCCTTCTCCACGTGCACGAACACGTCCTGCACCTGCTCGGTGGGCAGGTGGCGGTCGACGGGCGGGTGGATGATGGCGTGGTTCCAGAAGAGGACCTTCTCCTGCGACTCCCGGTACCAGCGGCGGGCGTTGTCCTCGAAGGGCGCGTAGTACTCCGTGTTCGCGCCCAGGGTGCCCAGGAAGGCGGCCTTGTAGTCGGGGCTGCGGCCCATCCAGCCGTACGTCATCCGCGCCCACTCGGCGATGGCCTCGCGGTCCTCGACGAGGTCCTGGACGCTGCGCGGGGTGCGGAAGAACTTGTGCGTCCAGCCGTCGCTGCCGGTGTCGGTGCGGGTCGTGAGCACGTCCTTCTTCGCCGGGTCGTGCAGGGCGTCGTACAGACGGGCCGTCATCAACGCGGCGTTGCGGAAGGCGGGGTGCGCGGTGACGTCCTTGACGCGGTCCCCGTAGAGGTAGATCGCGCGGTCGTCGCGCAGGCTCTCCAGGTACTCGGCGCCGGTGAGGGGGCGGGTGGTGCGGGCGGCCGGGTCGGGAGCGTGCGGGGCGGGGTCGGTGAGCGTCATGTCCTCTTCTTCCTCGAACGGTCGGGGGTGCGGGTGCCGTGTGCTTCGGGCGGTGCGGGCGCTTCGCCTCGGGTGGTCCGGGCTCTTCACCTCGGCCGCGTGGGCGCTTCGCCTCAGGCGGTCCGGGCGCCGCCGAGGGCTGCGAAGTCGGCCGTCCAGCCGTGGGCGGGCCCGTCGAGCGAGCCGGTCCATGCGGCGGTGGCGGCGGCCGCGGGGCGGCGGAAGCCGCCGAGCGCGCCGGAGTGGAAGACCAGCGGCTCGCCGCCGGGCGCGTCGAAGCGGACGACCCGGCCGACGTAGAGCACGTGGTCGCCCCCGTCGTACGCCGCCCAGGGGGCGCAGCCGAAGTACGCCGCGGCGCCCGCGAGGCGGGGGGCACGGGGGTCGCCCTCCCAACGCGGCTCGGGTTGCGGCCGCGTGCCCCCCGGCCCCGCGGCGCGACCCGGTGCGCCGGCGAACAGCAGGGCGAGGTCGCGCTGGCCCGCCGCGAGGACGTTCACCCCGAACGGGGCGTCGGCGAGCCGGGCGCAGCTGCGGCTGCGCCGGTCCAGGCTGACCAGGACCAGTGGGGGGTCGAGCGAGACCGAGGTGAAGGAGCTGACGGTGGCGCCGTGGACGGCGGCCCCGTCGCGGGTGGCGACCACGGTGACGCCGGAGGCGAACTGCCCGAGGGCGGTGCGCAGGGCGCGCGGGTCGACGTCCGGGGGCGCAGGGGGGCTCGCGTGCGGAGTCACAGGTGTGCTCACGGGTGTGCTCCTCGAATCCTCGGGGGAAATCCGGTGAATAAGGTTCCGGTCGAGCGGGAAAGTCTGTTTCCGAGCCGGACGGAAACCTGTCCGATCATTTTTCCGGGGTTTCCGGAATTTCAATGAGCGGCCGCGCGGGCGACCCCACGCGAGCATTGTTCCAGGACTCTCTGAAGAAACGCTCCAGGGAACTCAATCCCCGTCGAGCGGCTTGACGCATGGCCATTTCGCGTTCTAGTTTTCCGACTTGTCGCTGGTCATCCGGTACTGCCTGTCCCGACCGAGGGGTCCACCATGCGTATTCAGGTAGAAGTGAACGAGGCACTTCAGGACTACGTGGCGAGCATTTCGCTGCGCGAGCCGGAGGTTTTGAAGGACCTCCGGGCCGAGACCTCGAAGCTCCCTCTGTCCCTCATGCAGATATCGCCCGAGCAGGGCCAGTTCATTTCCCTGCTGGTGAAGGCGACCGGAGCGAAGAAGGCGCTGGAGGTCGGTGTTTTCACCGGCTACAGCCTGATCGCCACCGCGCTCGCGCTGCCGGAGGGCGGCACGGTGACCGCCCTCGACATCAGCGAGGAGTGGACCGCGATCGCCCGCGAGTACGCCGAGCGGGCCGGCGTCGCGGACCGGATCGACCTGCGGATCGGCGACGCGCGGGCCTCCCTGGACGCACTGCTGACGCGGGAGGGCGAGGCGGGCAGCTACGACTTCGTCTTCATCGACGCCGACAAGGAGAACTACTGGGCGTACTACGAGGCCGCGCTGGCGCTGCTGCGGCCCGGGGGCCTGGTCGTGGTGGACAACGTGCTGTGGCACGGGGCCGTGCTCGACCCGGCGGCGCAGGACTCCGAGACGGTCGCGCTGCGGGCGTTCAACGCGAAGGTGCGGGACGACGACCGGGTGGAGCTGAGCGTGCTGCCGGTCGCCGACGGGCTGACCTTCGCGCTCAAGCGCTGACGCTCCGCGGGTGGGGCGGGCTCCCCTGCCGGGGTTGCCCCGGGGGTCGTCCTAGGAGTTGCCCTGCGGGGCCGGTCCCCTGCCCACCCTTCCTCCGTTCCCCGGGGCTCCGCCCCGGACCCCGCGCCCCGAACGCCGGCGAGGCTGAGTCCGGCGGGGACTGAACCCGACCTCACCGAAGGAATTTTCGACCATGTCGCAGAACAGAGCCGGGCTGCACCGGCGACGCTTCCTCATCGGAGCCGCCGGTGTGGGCGGGGCCGCCGCACTCGGGCTCGACGGGACGGCGTCCGCGGCGGACCCCGCCGCCGCGGACGCCGTACCCGCCCTCGCCACCGTCGGTGCGGTGACCGTCACCTCCGCCGACCAGCAGTACCCGGACCTGGTCCGGGCCCTGAACGCCCGGTACGTGGCCAAGCCCGAGTCGGTGCGCATGGTCGACGCCCCCTCGCAGGTGGCGCCGATCGTCCAGGAGGCCGTCAAGGGCAACAAGCGCCTGACCATCCGCAGCGGCGGCCACTGCCTGGAGGACTTCGTCTACAACTCCAGCACGCAGATCGTCCTCGACATGTCGAAGATGAACTCCGTCTACTACTACTCCCAGCTCAACGCGGTGGCGGTGGAGGCCGGCGCCCGGCTGCTGGACGTGTACGAGAAGCTGTACTCCTGCTACGGCATCACCATCCCCGGCGGCATCTGCTACTCGGTCGGCGTCGGCGGGCACGTCGCGGGCGGCGGCTGGGGCATGCTCGTACGCCGCAACGGGCTCGTCGTGGACCACCTGTACGCCGTCGAGGTGGTCACCGTCGCGGCCGACGGCAGCGTCAAGACGGTCATCGCCACCCGCGAGGCCACCGACCCCAACCGCGACCTGTGGTGGGCCCACACCGGTGGCGGCGGCGGCACGTTCGGCGTCGTCACCCGCTACTTCTTCCGCTCCCCCGACGCCACCGGCACCGACCCGAAGGGGCTGCTGCCCAAGCCGCCGGCCGAGGTGCTGTTCAGCGCGGTGTCGTGGGCGTGGAGCGACCTCACGCAGGACGAGTTCACCCGGCTCATACAGAACTACGCGTCCTGGCACGTGACCAACATCGGCGCGAACAGCCCGACCCGCTTCCTGACCAGCTTCCTGCTGCTCAACCACAGGTCGAACGGTCAGATCGGCCTGGTCACCCAGGTCGACGCCACCGCCCCGGACGCGCGCAAGCTGCTGGACGACTACCTCGCGTACATGAGCGCGGGCATCACCACCGACGCCGGCGCGCTCACGCAGCCGATGGGCGAGATGTCGGCCATGCCGCAGTTCGCCGAGCCGCGCCGGATGCCGTGGCTGCAGGCCACCCGCTTCTCCAGCACCACGAACCCGCTGCTCAACGACCCCACGCTGCGGGCCGAGTACAAGTCGGCGTACATGAAGGCGACCTTCCCCAAGGCCCAGGCGGACGCCCTCTACAAGCACCTGACCCGCACCGACATCGACAACCCGAAGATCAACATCCAGCTCACGCCGTACGGCGGCCGGGTCAACGCGCTCTCCGACACCGACACCGCCTGCGCGCACCGCGGCGCGGCCTTCAAGATGCTGTGGTCGGTGCTCTGGAACGATCCGGCCGAGGACGCGAAGTACATCGCCTGGACGCGGGAGAGCTACGCGGAGACGTACGCCGACACCGGCGGCGTACCGGTGCCGAACGCGGTGACCGACGGCTGCTACGTCAACTACCCCGACGCCGACCTCAACGACCCGGCGTACAACAAGTCGGCCGTGCCGTGGCACGACCTGTACTTCAAGGGCAACTACGCCAAGTTGCAGCAGGTGAAGAAGAAGTACGACCCGCGGGACTTCTTCCGGCACACGCAGTCGGTGCGGCTGCCGGCGGCCTGAGGCCGGGTCCCGCGCGGGACTCCCCGGGCATCCGAGTACGAGCGCAATCGGCTGGGTGCCCGGGGCACACCGTGATCTTTAGCGTGAAACGCGTTGAAATTCTTGAACTTTGGAGGGGGAACCATGGCCAAGGCCAAGGCCGAGGGCACGGGCGGCATCGGCAGGCGCGGCTTCCTGGCGGGCGGTGCGGCGACCTCCGGCGCCGCACTGCTCACCGGGACGGCCGGTGCCGTCGCCGCCCCGGCCCGCGCCGCCGACGGCACCGCGGTCGCGCTCGCGGAGCCGATCACCGCGGTGACCCCAGGCGACAAGCGGTACAAGGACCTCGTACGGGGCTGGAACCAGCGCTGGGTCGCCAACCCCGAGACCGTCTTCCTCGCCGAGACCACCGCGCAGGTGCAGCAGGTGGTCCAGACGGCCGTGAAGGGCAACAAGCGGCTGACCGTGCGCGGCGGCGGGCACTGCTGGGAGGACTGGGTCTTCAACCCGGACGTCCGGGTCATCCTCGACATGACCAAGATGAACAAGGTGTACTTCGACTCCGCGAAGAACGCCATCTGCGTCGAGGCCGGCTCCCAGCTGCTCAACGTGTACGAGCGGATGTACCGCACCTGGGGCGTCATCGTCCCGGCCGGCATGTGCTTCCAGGTCGGCGCCGGCGGCCACGTCAGCGGCGGCGGCTGGGGCCTGCTGTGCCGCCAGCTCGGCCTGGTGGTGGACCACCTGTACGGCGTCGAGGTCGTGTCGGTCGACGCCGACGGCACCGCGCGCGTGCACGTGGCCACCCGCGAGGCCGAGGACCCGCACCGCGACCTGTGGTGGGCGCACACCGGCGGGGGCGGCGGCAACTTCGGCGTCATCACCCGCTTCTGGTTCCGCTCCCCCGGCGCCACCGGCACCGACCCGGCCAAGCTGCTGCCGCAGCCCCCGTCCGAGGTGCTGCTGAGCGCGGTGTCGTGGCCGTGGGCGGAGATGACCAAGGACCGCTTCGCGCGCCTGGTGAAGAACTACGGCGAGTGGCACGCCAAGTACCTCAAGCCCGGCACCGCCAACGACAACCTGGTCAGCATGCTCGCGCTGAACCACAAGTCCAACGGGTACATCGGCCTGGTCACCCAGGTGGACGCCACCATCCCGAACGCCCAGCAGGTCCTCGACGACTTCCTCGCCGAGATGACCAAGGGCCTCGACGTCGCGCACCAGCCGCTGGCCACCCACATGGGCGAGCTCTCCGCGATGCCGGAGCTGGCCAAGCCGCGCCGGATGCCGTGGCTGCAGGCCACCCGCTACATGGGGACGACGAACCCGACGCTGAACGACCCGAGCCTCAAGGGCGACTTCAAGTCCTCGTACTACAAGACGGCGATGCCGGACGCGCACATCGACGCGTTCTACCAGCACCTGACCCGCGACGACCTCGTCAACACCACCGCCTCGGTGCTGCTGAGCTCGTTCGGCGGCAAGGTCAACGCGGTGGCCCAGGACGCCACGGCCGCCGCGCACCGCGACGCCGCGTACAAGGCCGCCTGGATGATCTGGTGGACCGACCCGGCGGACGAGGCGATCTCGCTCAAGTGGATCCGCGAGTTCTTCCACGGCGTGTACGCCGACACGGGCGGCGTGCCGGTCATCAACGACGTGACCGACGGCTGCTACGTCAACTATCCGGACATCGACCTGCACGACCCGCAGTTCAACAAGTCCGCCACGCCCTGGCACGAGCTGTACTACAAGGGCAACTACGCGAAGCTGCAGCAGGTCAAGAAGAAGTACGACCCGCGCAACGTCTTCCGCCACAGCCAGTCCATCCAGCTCCCGGCCTCGTGAGCGGGACCTCCCGGTGAGTGACGAGACGACGACGTACGGCCCCCGGCGCACCGACGCCGGGGGCCGTACGGCCGTACCGGGCCCCGCCGACGCGTCGCGGGCGGGGCGGCCGGCGTCCGCGGCCGACCGGCCGGGCGACCGGCGCGGCGGCTGGCCGGCGGTGGCGGCCGTGGCGCTGGGGTCGCTGGCCCTGGTGCTCTCGGAGCTGCTGCCGGTCGGGGCGCTGCCGGCCATCGCGGCGGACCTCGGGGTGAGCACCGGCACGGCGGGCCTGCTGGTGGTCGTGCCGGGCCTCGCGGCCGCCGTGGCCGCGCCCGTCCTGACGGTGGCCTCCCGGCGCTTCGACCGCCGGCCCGTCCTGTGGACGTTGGCCGCGCTGACGGTGGTCGCGGACGTGGTGTGCGCGCTGGCGCCGAACCTGGCCGCCGTGCTGGCCGGCCGGCTGCTGCTGGGTCTGGCCCTGGGCGGGTTCTGGGCGGTGGGCGCCGCGGCGGCGGGCCGGCTGGTACCGCCGGCGGCGGTGCACCGGGCCTCCTCGCTGGTCACCGCCGGCATCTCGGTGGGTACGGTGGCCAGCCTGCCGCTCGCGGCCCTGGCCGCGCGCACCGGCTCCGCCGGCTCCGGCGACGGAACCGGCTGGCGGGTGGCGTTCGCGGCCGCCGGGGTGCTGGGGCTGCTGGCCCTCGGGGCGCAGCTGCGGTTCCTGCCCCGCCTGCCGGCCGGTGCCGTGGCGGGCGTACGCGCACTGCTGGCCGTACCGCGGCGGCCGGCGGCCCGGGCCGGGCTGCTGGCCACCTGCCTCGTGTTCCTGGGCCACTTCGCGGCGTACACGTACATCGCGCCGTACCTGCAGCGGAACGCGCACCTCGGTGCGGGGGCGGTCGCCGGGCTGCTGCTGGCGTACGGACTGGCCGGCATCGCGGGCAACTTCCTCGCCGGTCTGACCCTGGCCCGTACGGTGCCGGGCACGGTGTGCGGCGCGTCCGCGGCGCTGGCCGCCGTCGCCGGGGCGCTCCCCCTGTGCGCCGGTTCGCCCCTGCTGGTGGCCGTGCTGGTCACGGTGTGGGGCGCGGCGTTCGGCGCGGTGCCGCTGAGCCTGCAGACGGCGCTGGCGGGTTCGGTCCCGGAGGCTCCGGAGAGCGCGCTGGCGGTGTTCGTGACGGCGGTCCAACTGTCCCTGGCGGCGGGCTCGCTCCTGGGCGGCCTGGTGGCCGACGGCCCCGGCATCCCGACGGCCCTGGCCACGGGCGCGGCACTGACGGGTTCGGCGGCGGTGGCGGCGGTGCTGTTGCGGGGGCGCCCGGTGCGGGGGAGCGCCGCCTGACACCCCGTGGAGTGTGGGGCGCGCCGCTGACACCCTGCCCCGTGGTGTGCGGGGGCGGCCGGTCAGGAGGAGCACCGTCCGACACCCCGTCGAGTGCCGGGGTGCTCCCTCCGCCACCCCGCCCCGTGGTGTGTGGGGGAGCCGCTTGACGCGTCGTGGCAGGCTGGTCCGGAGGCAGGCCCGGGCCTGGGGTGGCCGCAGGCCAGGCCGAAGGCCCGAAGCCCCAGGGGTGGGCCT
>NZ_JBIVNX010000056.1:0-46517 GCF_044753805.1 Streptomyces sp. NPDC093225 | reverse complement strand
CCACCCCTGGGGCAAGGGGGCTCCGCCCCTGGCCTGCGGCCACCCCAGGCCCGGGCCTGCCTCCGGACCAGCCTGCCATGACGCCTCAAGAGGCTCCCCCACACACCACGGGACGGCGCTCTCGCCTCGATTGGGGGCCGGGCTCCCCGGCTGGCCCACTCCCGCACACGCCCCCTCCCGCACGCCCGCCCCCGCGAGCCCCCTCCCACACCTGCCCCCTCCCCCACGCCCGCCCCCGCGAGCCCGCTCCCGCACGCCCATCGGCGTACGGAAAGTCCCACCATCCGATGAACCCGCGGCGTGGCAGGGCCCACACCCCGGAGCCGGTCCGCCCCACCCGCACTAGCATCGCCACCGTGCCGTACGACGACAGCCCCCCGCCCCCGGAGTCCGCCCACGCGATCAGCCCGGACCGCCCGCGCCTGCGACGGTCCACGCTCGTGGTGGCGATCGCAGCCCTCGCGCCCACCGCGCTGGCGGGGTGGCTGCTCGTGAGCGTGCTCACCGGCGGCTCCGACCAGCAGCCTCCCCAGGTGCTCCCGCTGCCCTCCGCGGCGGCCGGGGACGCCAAGCCCACCACCCGGGCCGGCGCCACCGGCAGCCCCGCCGCGACCCCGGGCACCGGAACCGGCACCGGCACCGGTAAGGCCACCGTCCCCGCCGGCATCCCCACGGCCCCGCCCGACCCCCGCCCGCGCGGCCCGCTGGCGGGCCGTACCGTCGTCGTCGACCCCGGCCACAACCCGCACAACTTCGACCACGCCGCCGAGATCAACCGCAAGGTCGACATCGGCACCACGCGCAAGGAGTGCGACACCACCGGCACCACCACCAACGCCGGTTACACGGAAGCCGCGTTCACCCTCGACGTGGCCCACCGGCTGCGCGCCGCGCTCGAAGCCCAGGGCGCGAAGGTCGTGTTCACGCACACCGGCGAGCGCGCCTTCGGCCCCTGCATCGACGAACGGGCGCGGATCGGGAACGCGGCCGCGGCCGACGCCGTGGTCTCCATCCACGCGGACGGCTCCTCGGCCGGCAACCGCGGCTTCCACGTGATCCTCCCCGCCCGGGTCAAGGGCGGCGCGGCCGACACCGCGGCCATCGTGGGCCCCTCGCGCCAACTCGGCGTCCGCATCGCGGGCAACTTCGCGCGCAGCACCGGCCTCGGCCCCTCCAACTACGTCGGCGCCGGCACCGGTCTCGTCGTCCGCGACGACCTCGGCGGGCTCAACCTCTCCACCCGCCCCAAGGTGTTCATCGAGTGCGGCAACATGCGCGACCCGAAGGACGCGGCCCTGCTCACGAGTCCGCAGTGGCGGCAGAAGGCGGCACAGGGCATCGCGAACGGCATCGTCGGCTTCCTCGGCGGATAGAGCGGATAGAGCGGCCTCCCCGGCGGGTAGACAAGAACCCCGGACCACCAGCCCCGCGCCCGAACTCCGGGACGCGGGGCACCCGCGCGCGTTCGGATCCGTACGATGGTCCCCGCCCACCCCCTGCCGACGAGACCGAGAAGGACATCATCCAAGTGAACATCCGCTCCCTGACACGAGCCGACGGCGTGGTGATCGGAGCAGCGGCGCTGCTGTTCATCGCCTCGTTCCTCGACTTCTACTCCGTCGCGTGCGGAGCGGTCACCAACCGCTTCTGCGACCTGCCGAGCGCGTGGGACACCGACTACTACGGCATCGCGCTGCCGGCGATCTTCCTCACCGGCTTCGTCGCCGCCGCGCTGATCATCCTCGGTCGCGCGCTGCCGAACCCGCCGAAGTTCGCGAACCTGACCCTGGACAACTGGGGCACCGTCCTCTCCGTGGCCGCCCTGTGGTCGGCGCTGTGGGCGCTGGTGGTGGGCAACTCCAACCTGGGCCCGGGCGCGATCATCGCCTTCCTCGCCGTCCTGGCGCTGGCCGGCGTCGCGGTCTTCGGCGGCCAGGTCCCGGCACTCAAGGGCCCGCTCCTGCCCGCCCCCGGCCCGCAGCAGGCCGCGCCGTTCGGCGGCCAGCCCGGCCAGCCGGGCCAGCCCGACGGCTACGGCTACCCCGGCCAGGCGTACGGCGCCCAGGGCGCGAGCCCGTTCGGCGGCCCCGAGCAGGCCGGCGCCCAGCAGCACGCGCCCCAGCACCACCAGAACCCGCAGGACCACGGCGCGCACGCCCCGCAGCGCCAGCAGCCGAACCCGCAGGCCCAGGAGCAGGCCCAGCCCCAGCAGGCGGCCCCGGCCGGCGACTTCGCCCCCTTCTGGTTCGCGGTGCCGGTCGTCCGCCCGCTGCTCTCCGAGGACGGCTCCCCCGCCCCCGTCGCCGAACTCGCCCCCGGCAACTGGTACCTGGCCGTCGAGCAGCGCGGTGGCGCCCTGGTCGCCCAGACCCAGGACGGCCGCCGCGGCGTCCTCCAGGACACCTCGGGCATCCAGCGCGGCTGACCCGCCGAGCTCCGACGACGGCCCCCCGCCCTTCCGGACGGGGGGCCGTTGCCGTACAGTCCCCTGACCCAACGAATATGACGCCTCGTCAGATCGCCCCGCCGAACCTGGTGCACCCGCCGCACCCGCCGCACCGTAGGACACCGCCCGCCCGCAGAGGGGACCCGGCACCATGCGCCTAGGACTCGCACTCGGCTACTGGGGCCGCGGCCCCACCCCCGGCCACCTCGACCTCGCCGTCGAGGCCGAACGGCTCGGCTACGACTCGGTGTGGACCGCCGAGGCCTGGGGGTCGGACGCCTTCACCCCGCTCACCTGGATCGCCGCCCGCACCTCACGCATCCGGCTGGGCACCGCGATCGCGCAGATGGCCGCCCGCACCCCCACCGCCACCGCGATGCACGCCCTCACCCTCGACCACCTCTCCGGCGGCCGCATGATGCTCGGCCTCGGCCTGTCGGGGCCACAGGTCGTCGAGGGCTGGTACGGCCGGCCGTTCCCCGCGAGCCCGCTGACCGCCACCCGCGAGTACGTCGACGTGATCCGCCAGGTGCTGCGCCGCGAAGCCCCGGTCACGCTCGACGGCCGCTTCCACACCCACCCGTACGCGGGCCCCGACGGCACCGGCCTCGGCAAACCCCTCAAGCCCATCACGCACCCCCTCCGCGCGGGCCTGCCCGTCCTCCTCGGCGCCGAGGGGCCGAAGAACATCGCCCAGACCACCCGCATCGCGGACGGCTGGCTCCCCCTCTACTGGTCCCCCACCCGCACGGACGTCTACCGGGCCTCGCTCTCGGACCTCCCCTCCGGCTTCATGATCGCGCCGATGGCCCGCGCCCAGCTCTGCGACGACGTCGCCCAGGGCCTGCTGCCGGTGAAGGCCATGCTGGGCTTCTACATCGGCGGCATGGGCGCCGCGGCCCGCAACTTCCACGCCGACCTGATGGCCAGGATGGGGTACGGGGCCGAGGCCCGCCGCATCCAGGAGCTGTTCCTGGCCGGCCGCCGCGAGGAGGCGGTACTGGCCGTCCCCGACGCGTTCGCGGACGAGATCTCCCTCGTCGGCCCCCGCGAGCGGATCGCCGAACGGCTCGACCTGTGGCGCAAGGGCCCCGTCACCGACCTCCTGGTCACCGCCCCCGACCCCGCCACCCTCCGCGTCCTCGCCGAGCTCAACACCTAGGCCCGATCGTCGGTCTATCGTGTCGTCGGCCGACCCCCCAGTGGATCGCATCGAGCCCTTGATGCCGAAGATCTCGGAAGCCGTCCCCCGGCCCGGGCATCCGGGACTCCACAGGTGATCGGCGTGCGCCGGGGTGGGGACGGGGCAGGCCGAACCCTGCACGGAATACCGAGCATCCGTGCACGGAGGGCACATTGCGGCCACCCCAGGAAGGGTTTAATCGGGCACTGACCAACCCGCAGTGGAGCGCCGTCCACCACGCCCTGGGGAAGCCTCTTCTGCAACCGGGTCCGGCTTCGGCCCGCACCGTCGACGCCGTGCCGTCAGAGTTCTTGCCGTCAGATTTATGGAGATCACGCGACATTCACCTGGTTCAGGCGAAGGACGACCGTGATCGACTGCATGAGGGGGATTTGATTCCGTGCGCCTTGACATCACCAAGTCCGTCCGCCGCGTCCTGAGTGCCGCCGGGGGCGCGCTGCTCATCTCGCTGGCCCTGCCCGCCTCGCCCGCCGCCGCCGTCGACCTGTCCGAGTGGGGCACGCTGGTGAACCGCAACGGCGGCCTGTGCCTGGAGCTGGGCGCCTGGTCGACTGCCAACGGTGCCGGTGTCAGCCAGTGGTACTGCAACGGGGGCGCCAACCAGTCCTGGGCCGGGGTCGCGTACGGAGGCGGGTACCTGATCTACAACCGGAACAGCGGGAAGTGTCTGGAGGTGCAGGGTTGGTCCAAGGCCAACGGCGCCGCCATCGGTCAGTGGGACTGCCACCGCGGCGCCAACCAGCAGTGGATGGTGCGGGAGCTGGGTGGCGGAATGGTGAACCTGGTCAACGTGAACAGCGGGAAGTGCCTGGAGATCGGTGGCTGGAGCACCGACGTCGGCGCCCCGGCCACCCAGTGGGACTGCCACGGGGGTGTCAACCAGGAATGGCTCTAGTGGCCTGAGTCGGAGTTTCTTCGTCAGATACGACGTTCGATCACGGCCGGGCCGCGCCGCTGCTCGAGTTCGTTGATGCATCGCCCGACCGTGTTGCGTTGCCCGTAGGCGTCGCGGTCGGGGGCCGGCGGACGGCCGCCGCGGCGGCCGTCCGCCGCTTGCGGTTGGGCCGCCTGGGAGGCGGGCCCGCTCGGGCGGTTCGGTTCAGCGGAGGCCGTGGTCGTCGTGCGTCCGGTCGTAGGCGAGCCGCGCTTCGGCGATGGCGGCGCGGTTCCCGAGCGACCAGTCGGCGAGCGCCTTGACCAGGTGGGTCAGGCCGGCCCCGGTGTCGGTCAGGCGGTAGTCGACCCGGGCCGGCACGGTCGGGTACACGGTGCGCAGCACGAGGCCGTCGCGTTCGAGCCTGCGCACGGTGAGCGTCAGCATGCGCTGCGAGATGCCGTCGACCGCGCGCTGCAGTTCCCGGAACCGGCGCGGTCCGGCGGCGAGTTCGACGAGGACGAGCACCGACCACTTGTCGCCGATGCGGTCCAGCACGTCGCGGATGCCGCAGTCGGGGTGGTCGTCGCGACCGCAGGGTTCGAGGTCGGCGGGGGTGGTTACCCCGGTGTGCGTGGGTGACATCGAAGTGCCTTCTTGTGGCCGGTGGGCGGGCGTTCGAGGATCAAGCGTAGTGACCGACGAGAACCACGACGGAAGACTGCGACTGACATGATCTTGGTGACGGGAGCCAACGGGAACCTGGGCTCCGCCACTCTGGGGGCGCTCCGCGCCCGCGGCGCGGCCGTGACGGGTGCCAGCCGCACGCCGGGCGACGGGAAGCGGCGCCTCGACTTCGACGACCGCGCGGGCCTGGGCCTCACCGGTGTCTCGACCCTGGTGCTGGTCTCCGCCGGCTACGCCGAGGACGACCAGGTCGTCGGCCGCCACGCCGCGGTGCTGGACGCCGCCGTCCGCGACGGTGTCGCCCACGTCGTGTACACGAGCCTGACCACGGCCGGCGACCACCTCGGGTTCGCGCTCGCGCACCGGGCCACCGAACGCCTCGTGCGGGCCTGCGGGTTGCCGTGGACGATCCTGCGGAACGGCCTGTACGCGGAACTCTTCGGCGGCCTGCTGGCGTGGGCCGGCGACGGGCTGGAATCCCCGTTCGGGGACGGCGCCCTGGCGGCCGTCGCACGCGCGGACCTCGCCGACGCGGCGGCGGGCGTCGCGGCGGCCCCGGCAGGGCACGCCGGGCGCGTCTACGACCTCGTCGGCACGCCGATCACGGCGGGTCAGGTGGCCGAACGTCTGGGGGTGCCGCACCGCGTCGTAGGGCTGGGCGCGTACCGGCGCAGGCTCCTCGAAGAGACGCCGGGCCTGCTGCCGTTCCAGCCGCCCATGCTGGCCTCGATCGCGACGGCCGTCCGGCACGGCTTCCTGGACGGCACCTCCCCCGACCTCACGGACCTCCTCGGGCGCCCGGCCCGCGACCCGCTGGCCGCAGCGGTCGCGGCCGCCTCCGCCGCCCGCCCGGCGGCAGGCCGGCCGGAGGGGGATCTCCACCGGCGCACCGGTGGGGCCGGGCAGGGCACCAAGGTGCCAGGCCGCTAGCTGCCAGGCCGCTCCCCTTCCGCGGAGAACCCCGGTTCAGCAGGATGTTGATCACCGGGACGGCGGGGCAGGAGCCCCACCCAGGCCAGGGCCGCACGGCCGGACCGGTGCAGCGCTGATCCACCCGTCCACACCGTCGTGCCCGTCGCAGGAGATCCTCATGTCCCGTAGTCGGTTGACCTCCTCGGCCGACGGCCCGTCCACCACCACCGACGCCGCCACCGCCACTGCCGTGCCACGGGGCCACGCCCTGGTCCGGACGCACGCCAGGGGTCCCGCCGCCACCCGGGGACCCGTCCTCCGCACCGCCTGATCCACCGCACTTCCGGCACCCGCGTCGTCCGCGGGCGTCGACCGGCCGGCAGCCGGCTCCGCGTGATCGCTTCCGCCGCGCCCGCTGCCCGCCCTCCTCGCTTCGACCTCCCGGCACCGGCCGTTCCTCCGGCCTGCCCTCACACCAGTGGAGCACACCCATGTCCCGCGCCCTGCGCCGTACGTCCACCACCGCCCTGCTCGCAGCCGGCCTGGCCTCCGTCGTGCTGACCACGACCGTCCCGGCCCACGCGGCCGGCTCGCCCGCACCGCGGTCCACGACCGCCCGGGCGGGTCAGGGCACCATCACCCCGTTCACCCCGACGGTCCCCAACCCGACGACCGCCACCCGAGCCCAGCTCAACGCGGCGGTGCCCGCGGGCAGGAAGAAGGTCTCGCCGTTCCTCGCCGCGCCCCAGGGCCTGGCGGCCGCCTCGAGCGTGGCCGGCCCGATCAGCCGCGCCGAGGTCATCGCCCGGGCCAGGACCTGGGTGGACGCCGGCGTGCCCTACAGCATGTACAGCTACCGCACGGACGCGAACGGCCGCTACCGCACCGACTGTTCGGGCTTCGTCTCCATGGCTTGGCACCTCGCCTCGTCCTCGGCCAACAACTGGGGCGAGACCACCGGCACCCTCCTGGAGTTCACCTCCTCCATCGGCAAGGAGTCCCTCAAGCCCGGTGACGTCCTGCTCAACCCGGACCCGGGTGCCAGCGGCCACGTGGTCATCTTCAACGGCTGGGCCAACGCCGAGCACACCCGCTACGACGCCTACGAGCAGGCCGGCAGCGTCGGCGCGGTCCACCGCGAGATCCCCTACCCGTACTGGTCCGGGCACGGCACCTTCAGCCCCCGCCGCTACGACAACATCATCGACGACGCGGCGCCGGCCGCCGGCGCGGCCCGGACCATCGGGGCGGACTTCAACGGCGACGGCAAGCAGGACATCGCCGGCATCGACGCCTACAGCAACATGAAGCTCTACACCGGCGACGGCGCCGGCCACGTCTCCGGCGGCAGCAACATGCTCGGCGACAACGGCCTGTGGAAGAACTTCAAGTCCATCGCCGCGGGTGACTTCAACGGCGACGGCAAGCAGGACATCGCCGGCATCGACGCCAACGACAACATGAAGCTGTACACGGGTGACGGCGCCGGTCACGTCTCGGGCGGCGGCAGCATGCTCGGCGACAACGGCCTGTGGGCCAACTTCAAGGCGATCACGGCCGGTGACTTCAACGCCGACGGCAAGCAGGACGTCGCGGGCATCGACGCCAACAACAACCTGAAGCTCTACACCGGCGACGGCGCGGGCCACCTGGGCGGTGGCAGCGACATGCTCGGCAGCAACGGCCTGTGGGTCAACTTCAAGGGCATCACGGCGGGCGACTTCAACGCCGACGGCAAGCAGGACGTCGCCGGCATCGACGCCAACAACAACCTCAAGCTCTACACCGGCGACAACGCCGGCCACCTGGGCGGCGGCAGCGACATGCTCGGCAGCAACGGCCTGTGGAAGGGGTTCCGTTCCCTGCTCTCGGCCGACTTCAACGGCGACGGCAGGCGCGACGTCGCCGGCATCGACGCCAACAACAACATGAAGATGTACGCGGGCGACAACGCGGGCCACGTCTCGGGCGGCATCGAGATGCTCGGCAACAACGGCCTCTGGGCCGGCTTCTAGAGCACCCCTCCCCCGTTCCCGCGCCGTCCCTCACCCAGAATCGAGCCCGTTCCCGCATGCGCAAGAACAACAAGGCCCTCTCCGGCGCCGTCGTCGGCCTGGCCTCCCTCTCCTCCCTCCTCCTCGCCACCACCGGCGCGGACGCCGCGTCCGTCAGCACCTGGGACAAGGTCGCCGCGTGCGAGAGCGGCGGCAACTGGAGCATCAACACCGGAAACGGCTACTACGGCGGCCTGCAGTTCTCCGCGTCGACCTGGACCTCGTTCGGCGGCGGCGCGTACGCCTCCCGGGCGGACCTGGCCACCAAGAAGCAGCAGATCCTCATAGCCGAGAAGGTCCTCGCGGTGCAGGGGCAGGGCGCCTGGCCGAGCTGCGGCCCGCGCGCCGGCCTGGGCGCCGACCACGCCGACCCGTACCCGTCGACCCCCGACCCGCAGCCGACGAAGCCGATGGCCCGGACCGTGGCCGGTGACTTCAACCGCGACGGCAAGCAGGACATCGCCGGCATCGACGCCTTCAACAACCTGAAGCTGTACGCGGGCGACGGCGCCGGCCACGTCTCCGGCGGCAGCAACATGCTCGGCGACAACGGCCTGTGGAAGAACTTCAAGGCCCTCGCGGCGGCCGACTTCCAGGACGGTCTCGGCACGGACATCGCCGGCATCGACGCCAACAACAACATGAAGCTGTACATCAACCAGGGCCTCGGCAACGGGAACCTCTACGCCGGTGACAACTACATGCTGGGCAGCACCGGTCTCTGGGCGAACTTCAAGTCCGTCGCCGGCGGCGACTTCAACGGCGACGGCAGGCCGGACATCGCCGGCATCGACGCCTACGACAACCTCAAGCTGTACGTGGGTGACAGCGGCGGACTCACCGTCTCCGGCGGCACCGACATGCTCGGCAGCAACGGCCTCTGGAAGAACTTCAAGGCGATCACCGCCGGTGACTTCAACCGCGACGGCAAGACCGACATCGCCGGCATCGACGCCAACGACAACCTGCGGCTCTACACGGGCGACGGCGCCGGTCACGTGGGCGGCGGCAGCGACATGCTCGGCAGCAACGGCCTCTGGAAGGGATTCCGGTCCCTCATGGCGGCCGACTTCAACGGCGACGGCAAGCAGGACATCGCCGGCATCGACGCCAACGACAACATGAAGCTCTACACCGGCGACGGCGCCGGCCACGTCTCCGGCGGCACCGACATGCTCGGCAGCAACGGCCTCTGGGCGGGCTTCTGATGCGCGGCGCCCTCCTGACGTCGCGCCGTCACCGCCGGAAGGCCCGGCCGCGCGTGCCGCGCACGACGACCACCCTGGCGGTCACCGCCGCACTCGGAGCCTGCGCCGCCTTCTCGGCGGCGGCTCCCGCGGCCGCCGCCGTGCAGCCCGCACCGCCGGTGCTGCGGGTCATGCCCCTGGGCGACTCGATCACCGACGGCTACCAGAGCTCGACCTCCGCCGGCTACCGGCTGCCCCTGTGGCAGAAGTCGCAGGCGCACCCGCGCTTCCGCGTCGACTTCGTCGGCTCGCGGCAGTCCGGCTCGGCCCCGGACAACGACAACGAGGCCCACAGCGGCAGTATGACCAACGACTTCCGCGGCAAGGCCGGCGACTGGGTGCGCGGTGCCGAGCCGGACGTCGTCCTCCTCCACCACGGCATCAACGACCTGGACCGGGGGACCGACAAGGCCGGTGCGCCGGCCCGACTGGCGGCGGTGACCGACGAGATCCTCGCCGCGCGGCCCGGGGTCACCGTCCTCGTGATGGGTCTGATCCCCACGTCCGGACCGGCCGGCGTGCCCGCCTTCAACTCCGCGGTGCGGACCTGGGTCGGCGCCAGGGCGAAGGCCGGCGCCAAGGTCCGCTACGTCGACGCGCCCGCGTTGCTGTCCGGCGAGATGGCCGACGGGTTGCACCCCAACGACGCCGGCTACCGCAAGGTGGCCGACGCCCTCTTCGACGGCGTCGACAAGGCCGTCACGGACGGCACCGCCGTCCGTACCCACAAGGGTCGGGCGGGCACGGAGTCCGGCGGCGCCGACCGGCGGCGCTGGGCCGACTGGGACGGTGACGGGCGCGCCGACCGCGTCCTGGTCGCGGACAGCGGGGCGGTCCGCGTCCTGCTGAACCGCGGCGGTGACGGGCGGGGCGGCTGGGAGGACCTCGGGCAGGTCGCCACCGGTCTCACCACGGACCGGACACGGGTCAGGTTCGCGGACTGGGACGGCGACGGAAGGGCCGACTACCTCTGCATCGCGGAGACGGGCTCGGTGTCCGTCTACCTCAACCGCGGCGGCGACGGCCACGGCGGCTGGACCCCCGTCGGCAACGTGGCGACCGGGCTCACCCGGGACGCCGGCCAGGTCCGGTTCGTGGACTTCGACGGCGACGGCCGCACCGACTACACCCTGGTCCGCCCCGACGGCCCCGTCACCGTCTTCCTCAACAAGGGCGGTGACGGCCACGGCGGCTGGCAGGACCGCGGCACCGTCGCCGCCGGCGTGACCAACGATCCCGGCCGGGTCCGGTGGACCGACTTCGACGGGGACGGGTACGCCGACTACTCCGTGGTCCGGCCCGACGGGTCGGTGGACACCTACCTGAACCGCGGCGGCGACGGCCACGGCGGCTGGTCCGCCCCCGGCACGCCCGTCACCACGGGGACGGCGGCCGACCCGCGGTACACGGCCTTCGCCGACTTCGACGGCGACGGCCACAGCGACCACGTCCTGACCGGCCCCGACGGGTCCCTCACCGTCCGCCTCTGGAACGGCGGGAACGGCACCGCCGGCTGGACCGACCTGGGCACGGTCGCCGACCCCGGCTGAGCCCGACCGCCCGCCCCGAGGACGGCTGACACCACACCGGAGGGCGGGGCCCGGCATCCGGCCGGACCCCGCCCCCGCGCGCCTACCCGCCCAGCTGCGACAGGCTCGGCACCTGGTCGGTGACCGTGGCGCCAGCGCTCTGGCCCGCGCTCTTCACGTTGTTGATAACGTCCTCGAAGGACGAGATATCCCCGTCACCGGCCTGCCCCTTGCGGACCTTCGTGGTCAGGTTCTTGAGGGACTCGACGCCGGCCGTCAGCGGCGCCAGCGCCTTGGACAGCAGCGGGTCGCCCTTGGCGTTCTCGATGGCCGCCTTCAGCCGGTTGTAGGCGAAGGCGCCCGCGAGGCCCGCCTTGATGAGCGCGAACGTCCGGCCGCTCGCGCCCTTCTTGAACTTGCCCGCCCGGTACGGCTTGATGATCCACTGGTAGGTCGCCCCGGCCGCCAGGCCCGCGTTGAGCACGAACCGCGTCTTGGCGAACTTCTGGCGCTCGGCCGTGGTACTGGGCGAGGGCGAGGCCTCGACGGCGGCCACGGCGTCCGGGTCGGCGACCAGGGCCGCCTCCTGCAGCGCCAGGGCCTGCGCCAGCGCCGCCTGCAGTTGCACGGCCTCCAACTGGTCCGCCTGCGCCTGCCGGTGGGCGGCCGGGGCGACGTGGAGCGACCCCGCCCCGCCCCGGCCCGTGGCCTCCGCCCCGGCGGCGCTCGCACCACCCCATCCGGTGGCTCCGGCGAGCAGCGCGGCGGACAGCGTCACGGCCGTCAGGATGCGGCGGACTCGGATGGTCCTGCGTGTCGGCACGGTGCGGGACACGGTCTCGGACACGGATTCGGACACGGTTTCCTCCAGGTGCGTGAGGGAGGTGTCCCCCGCAGCGTCACCCGGACGGCGGGGCCCCGCCACTCGGGCCACCCGTTCGGACGCCCCCGGTGGCGCGGGCCCGTACCCGTACCGCATCATGCGGCGTTCGCCCCGCCCCGAACCGCGTCACCCGGCGGTCCGCCCCACCCCGAAACCGCATCGTGCGCGGGTTTCGCCCCGTCGATCGCGGCAAGAAGCGGGACATGCAGGAGCGAGTGGTCCCACGTGGGCCGGGCGCGACCGTGGGCCGGGTCGTGGCCCTGGCCGCCGACGTCGCGGCCCTCGTCCTGGTGGTCTGGATCGCCCTGGACCTGCTGGACGCCAACCAGGCCAACGCGGTCGTCCAGTGGTTCCACGACGCGGCGAACTGGCTGTCGGGCTGGTCCCGCGACCTCTTCGACATCCACCGCGAGTGGGTGCAGGTGGTCGTGGGCTACGGCCTGCCCGCCGTGGTGTACCTGCTGGTGGGGCACGCGCTGGCCCGCTTCCTCCACCGGGTCTGAGGGCCGCGGCGCGGCAGAACGTGTGGGGCTGCGCCCGAGGCTGCGCGCGGCCCCACACACCCGCTCCGGGCGTCCGGTGTCAGCAGCAGTCGGGGTCGAGCCCGGTCGGAAGGCGCTCGCCGCCGAAGACCTCCGTGGTGGCCTCGTCGCCGCCGAGCGCGGCCACCGCGAGCAGCAGCGAGCCCGCCGTCCAGGTGGTCTGCTCGACGGGCCAGACGGCGTCGTCCTCGAAGACGTACCCCGTCCAGTACATGCCGTTCTCGGCCCGCAGGTGGCCGATCGAGCGCAGGATCTCCAGCGCCCGGTCGGACTCCCCCATCGCCCACAGCGCGATCGCGAGCTCGCAGCTCTCGCCGCCGGTGACCCAGGGGTTGGGCAGCACGCAGCGCACGCCCAGCCCGTCCACCACGAACTCGTCCCAGCGCCCCTCGATGCGCGCCTTGGCGTCCGCGCCCGTGAGCGCCCCGCCCAGCACCGGGTAGTACCAGTCCATCGAGTAGCGGTCCTTGTCGAGGAACCGCTCCGGGTGGCGGCGGATCGCGTGCGCCAGTGCGCCCGCGGCCAGCTCCCAGTCGGGCTGCGGCTCCTCGCGGTGCTCGGCGATCGCCAGCGCGCAGCGCAGCGCCTGGTGGACGGAGGAGCTGCCGGTCAGCAGCGCGTCGGTCACCGGCGTGCCGTCCGCCTCGCGCTTCCAGCCGATCTCGCCGCCCGGCTGCTGCAGCGCGAGGACGAACTCGACGGCCGCGTAGACCACCGGCCACATGCGGTCGACGAAGGCGTCGTCGCCGGTGGCGAGGTAGTGGTGCCAGACGCCGACGGCGACGTACGCGGTGAAGTTCGACTCCTGGCCGGCGTCCTGCGGGGTGGTGGTGTCCACGCCCGCCGGGCGGTCGGCGTAGGCGGCGTACCAGGAACCGTCCTTGTTCTGGTGCCGGGCGAGCCACTCGTAGGCGCGCGCGGCGGCCTCGTGCTCGCCGGCGACGTCCAGGGCCATGGCGGCCTCGGTGTGGTCCCACGGGTCGAGGTGGTGTCCGCGGAACCACGGTATGGCGCCGTCCTCGCGCTGGACGGCGAGGATGCCGGCGACCGTCTGCGCGGCCTGCTCGGCGGTCAGGACGCCGGGCAGCACGAGGTGTTCGGTGCGGCCGGGGGAACTCACTTGCCCACACCCGCGGTCGTCGCGGCGGCGGTGTCGACGGCCACGCCCGGGAGGTGCGGCTTGGTCGCGTACGCCACGAAGCTCTTGCCGATGACCGGGTTCAGGGCCTGCTCGGCGAGGCGGGTGGCCAGGGGCTTCTTCATGATGTCCCAGACCAGGAGCTTGTGGTAGGCACGGACCGGCAGGGCCTTGTCGTTGTCGACGCCGAAGGCGCACTTGAGCCACCAGTACGGGGAGTGCAGGCCGTGCGCGTGGTGCGTGCCGTACGGCTTGAGGCCGGCCTCCTCCATCTTCTTCAGCAGCTCGTCGGCCTTGTAGATGCGGATGTGGCCGCCCTCGACCTCGTGGTACGCGTCGCTCAGCGCCCAGCAGATCTTCTCGGGGCCGTAGCGGGGCACGGTGATCGCGATGCGGCCGCCCGGCTTGAGGACGCGGACCATCTCGGCGAGCACGCCCTTGTCGTCCGGGATGTGCTCCATGACCTCGGAGATGATCACGACGTCGAAGGAGTCGTCGGGGAACGGCAGGGAGAGCGCGTCGCCCTCCATGGCGGTGGCGGTGGCACCGGCCGGGGCCTCGCCGGCCTCCTTCATGGCGGCGAACCACTTGGCGACCTCGCGGATCTCCTCGCCGTTGCGGTCGAGGGCGACCACCTGGGCGCCGCGCCGGTAGCACTCGAAGGCGTGCCGGCCTGCGCCGCAGCCCAGATCGAGCACGCGGTCGCCTGCGGCGAGCGGGAACCGGGAGAAGTCGACGGTCAGCACGGGGGCGGCCTGCTTTCGCGTGGGTGGTGGGTCGTGCGGGGTGCTGCGGAGTGCTGGGGTGGTGCGGTGCTGCGGTGCGTCGGGTCAGCGCGTCCGGGCGCCCGCGGCGCCGCGGGCGGCGGCGATCGCGGCACGGTAGTGCGCGGCGGTGCCCTCGGCGGCCCGGGCCCACGTGAAGTTGGCCAGAACCCGCTCGCGGCCGGCCGCCCCGAGGCGGGCCCGCAGTTCCGGGTCCTCGAACACCCGGCCGAGGGCGGCGGCGAGTGCCCCCGCGTCGCCGGGCGGCACGGCCAGGCAGGTCTCTCCGTCGCGGCCGGCGACCTCGGGGATGGCCCCGCCGGTCGTGGCGACCAGGGCGGTGCCGGTGGCCATGGCCTCGGCCGCGGGCAGCGAGAAGCCCTCGTACAGGCTGGGCACGCAGGCGACCTGGGCGCTGCGCACGAGGTCGACGAGCTCGGCGTCGGTGACGCCCTTGACGAACCGGACGGCGTCCTGGAGCCCGTACGCCTCGATGGCCTTGGCGACGGGGCCGCGCTCGGCGCGCTTGCCGACGACGACGAGGTGGGCGTCGGGCCGCTCCGTACGCAGCTTCGCGAGCGCCTCGACCAGGAAGACCAGGCCCTTGAGGGGCACGTCGGCGCTCGAGGTGGTCACGATGCGGCCCGGGACCTCGGCCACGGACGGGTCGGGGGACCACAGGTCGGTGTCGGCGCCGATGTGGACGACGTGGATGCGGTCGTCGCGGACGCCGAGGTGTTCCGCTATCTCCTGCTGCGAGGAGCCGGAGACGGTCAGGACGGAGGGCAGCCGGCGGGCGACCCGGCCCTGCATGCGCGTGAAGGCGTACCAGCGGCGCACCGAGAGCCGCCGCTTGCGGTCCTTGGCGGCGTCGAGCTCCAACTGGCGGTCCACGGTGATGGGGTGGTGGATCGTCGTGACGAGCGGCGCGCCCAGGTCGCCGAGCAGGCCGTACCCCAGGGTCTGGTTGTCGTGGATGACGTCGAACTCGCCGCGGCGGGCCAGGAGGTGGCGCCGGGCGCGCAGCGAGAAGGTCAGCGGTTCGGGGAAGCCGCCGGTCCACATGGTGGCGACCTCGAGGGCGTCGATCCAGTCCCGGTACTCCTCGCGCTTGGGCGTGCGGAAGGGGTCGGGCTGGCGGTAGAGGTCGAGGCTGGGGAGCTCGGTGAGGGTCTGGCCGGACTGCGGGTCCAGGACGGGGTAGGGCTGGGCGCCGATCACCTCGACGGTGTGGCCGAGGCGGGCCAGCTCGCGCGAGAGGTGCCGGACGTAGACGCCCTGACCGCCGCAGAACGGGTTCCCCTTGTACGTGAGGAGTGCGATGCGCAACGGGCGGTCGCCGTCAGTGCCGGAACCCGCGAAAGGGCTCGTCACCATGGCCTCAGCGGACACTCTCGGCCCCCTTCTCACTGCACTTTCGCCGGAGCGTAACCGCTCGGATAATGTAGAACAAGTTTCAGACTTGATCCGTCAAGGAGCATTGAATCTACCGGCCGGAAACCACACCGTAAGAGGCGGAGCAGGTGATTCGCGCCACGGCCCCGACGCCTGACATGCTGAGCGGCCCGACGGCCCGCGACACGGGTCACGGAGCCGGTTCACACCGGTACGCAGAGGCATACGGGCCGCTCGGGACCGGGGCACGGAGGCGGTTCGGGCCGGGGTGCGGAGCATCACCCGGGGCGGGCCGCGGAGGCGGCACGGACCGCAGGAAGAGAACGGCAACGCCGGGCGGACAGGCACCGGGAACAGGTGGGTCCGGCGAACGGCACGGATGGGGACTTGGGACTGATGTCAGCGGAAGCCAGAGCCGTCACCACCCCGGCGACCCCGCCCTTGACCGAACGCCAGGAGGCGCGTCGGCGGCGGATCCTGCACGCCAGCGCCCAGCTGGCCAGCCGGGGCGGGTTCGACGCCGTGCAGATGCGCGAGGTCGCGGAGTCGTCGAGCGTGGCGCTGGGCACGCTGTACCGGTACTTCCCGTCCAAGGTGCACCTGCTGGTCGCGACCATGCAGGACCAGCTCCAGCACATGCACACCACGCTGCGCAAGCGCCCGCCGGCCGGGGAGTCCGCCTCGGAGCGGGTGGCGGAGACGCTGATGCGAGCGTTCCGGGCGCTGCAGCGCGAGCCGCACCTGGCGGACGCGATGGTGCGGGCCCTGACCTTCGCCGACCGCAGCGTCTCGCCCGAGGTCGACACCGTCTCGCGGCTGACGACCGCGATCATCCTCGACGCGATGGGGCTCGACGCGCCGCCCACGGCCGAGCAGCTGTCCGCCGTGCGGGTCATCGAGCACACCTGGCACTCCGCGCTGATCACGTGGCTCTCGGGCCGGGCCTCCATCGCCCAGGTCAAGATCGATATCGAGACGGTCTGCCGCCTCATCGACCTCACGTCCCCACCCCGCCCCTGAACCGGGCCGCCCGCGCCCGCCCCGGCACATCCAGCCCGCGCGGCGTTCGAGCGCACCCGGCGCGCGGCGCCGGGGTTTCCCGGGGGGCCCGGCGGCGGCCCCGCGCGGAGGCACCCCGGCACGGGCCCGACGTGGCGTGAAACCGTCCGGGGCTTGACGGGGACCTATCAGCTGTGTGATCAACTGATGCTCATGACGCGCACTTTGTATCTGTTCGGTTCGGCCGCCCCGCCGCTCTTCGACATCGCCTGGGTCGCAGAGGCGGCGCAGGCCAGGGGCTGGGACGTCTGCCTCGGCCTGACGCCCGCCGCGGCCGAGTGGGTCGCGGGCAGCGTCGACGGCCTGAGTGCGCTCACCGGCCACCCCGTCCGCTCCCGCTACCGGCGCCCCGGCGAAGCGGACGTCTGGCCCGCGCCGGACGCGATACTCTTCGCGCCCGCCACGTTCAACACCGTCAACGCCCTGGCCCTCGGCCTGACCGACCGGTTCGTGGTCGGCGTCGCGGCCGAGGCCATCGGCAAGGGCGTCCCCATGGCCGTCATGCCGTGCGTGAACACGGCCCTGGCCCGCCACCCCCAGTTCGACCAGAGCCTGGCCACGCTCCACAACGCGGGCGTCCGCACGCTCTTCGGCGAGCACGGCTTCGCCCCGAACGCCCCCGGCGAGGACGTCGTCGAGGGCTTCCCGTGGGAGACCGCCCTCGCCGCCGCCGACGCCCTGGTGGCCACCCCCCAGGCCTGAGGCCCGCCCCGAGAACGCATCGCGCCCGCCCTCCCGGACACGGGGAAGGGCGGGCGCACCGCGCGGCGGCCACCACGGACGGCGGGAGGTCGTGAACGCCCCTCCCGCGTCGGCCGAGTCGGCCGGCCTCTCACGACGTCGGTTCCTCGCGGTCAGGCTCGGCGGCGTAGGACGCGAGGCGATCGGCGAGCGCGATGACGAGGTCGCGGAGTTCGTCGGGGCGCTCGATGACGAACGGCCGGTCGAGTGAGGCGAGTACCGGGGGCAACCAGTCGAGCCGCTCCGCCCGCAGCTCGGCGCGCCGCCAGCGCTCGGTCGCGCGGTCCTCGCCGGCCGCGGGCTCGTGCTCCTCCAGGCTCGCGACGCCGGCCGGAAGGCGGGCCCGGATCTGCTCAACCGTCCCGTGGATCCGCAAGGTCACCTCATGCTGGTACTCGGCCGTGGCGAACCCTGACAACACGCGCTGTTCCGGACCGGGACCCACCGGCGCTTCGAACGAGCCGGGCAGGGTCCGCGCGTCTGCGATGCGGTCGAGCCGGAAGGTTCGGTCCTCGCCGATCCGGGCGTCCTCGCCCGTGACGTACCACCGGCCGGCATGGGCGACGATCCCGTACGCGTGCAGCGTGCGTTCGCTGCGCCGTCCGTCGCGGTCGGTGTAGCGGATCGAGACCGGTCGGTGGTGGCGCACCGCATCGGCGATCGTGAGCAGGACCCCGGAGTCCGGGGTGTCGAACTCGCCGGGCCGATCCGTGAAGGCGAGAGCTTCCAGGAGCGTGTCGAGCCGACGGGCGACGTGCTTGGGCAGCACCCGCCGGATCTTCGCCGACGCCGTCTCGCTCGCCGTGCGCTCCGTCGTCGTCAACCCTGCTCGGCGGCCGGCGACCAGGCCGAGCACCACGGCCAGCGCCTCGTCGTCGCTGAGCATGAGCGGAGGCAGGCGGTACCCGGGAGCCAGCCGGTACCCGCCGTAGCGGCCGCGCACCGATTCCACGGGCACGTCGAGGTCGATCAGTTGGTCCACGTACCGGCGCACGGTGCGCCCTTCGACGCCGAGCCGGTCGGCGAGTTCGGCCACCGTCCGGGTGCCGCCCGACTGCAGCAGCTCCAGGAGTGTCAGCACGCGGCCGGTCGGTCGAGGCATGTCGGCAGCCTAACGCCAATACAGGACCGATTCTGTCCACTATTCCTCCTAGCCTGCGACGAGCACGCCTCCAGCACGGCCAAGGAGATTCCCATGGACTTCGTCTCGATCCGCATCATCACCAGCGACGTCGCACGCCTCGTCGACTTCTACGAGCGAGCCACCGGGGCGGGGGCGACGTGGGCCACCGAGGACTTCGCCGAAATCCGGACCGCGGGCGCCACCCTCGCGATCGCCGGCACCCGCACCGTCCCGCTGTTCGCCCCGGGATCTGCCCGCCCGGCGGACAACCACAGCGTGATCACCGAGTTCCTCGTCGACGACGTGGACCGCGTTCACCAGAACCTGACCGGCTTCGTCACCGACTTCGTCACCGAGCCCACCACGATGCCCTGGGGCAACCGGTCGCTGCTGTTCCGCGACCCCGACGGCAACCTCGTCAACTTCTTCACCCCCGTCACCCCGGCGGCCATCGAAAAGTTCGCACGCTGACGCCACGCACAGCCGCGCTCACGCGGGAGCCCCGAGATCCCGGGGCTCCCGGTGAACGCGGCCGCCGAGTCCAGGCGCCACCAGCAGCGGCCGCCCGCAGCGCTCGCGGACATCCCGCAGCAGCTCACCTTCGAGGACGTCGCGTAACCAAGGTCCCGAGACACCACACCTAGTCCTCGGGCGGGAACACCGCCTCACCCGAGGCCAGCGTGATCGTGATCGCCTCCACCGGGCACCCCTCGGCGGCGGTCAGCACCGGCTCGTTCGCGTCCGTGTCCGCCGCCACCGGGTGCGACTGCCGGGCCGAGTCGAGGGAGAAGCCGTCCGGGGCGTGGTTCACGCACATCCCGGAGCCGATGCACACCCCCCGGTCGACCTCCACGCGCCACCGGTCGCCCATCAGGCACCGTACCCGGCGGGCAGGTGGATCATCTTGTGCTCCAGGTACTCGCTCAGCCCCTCGGGCCCGAACTCCCGCCCCAGTCCGCTGCTCTTGTAACCACCGAAGGGCCCCATCATGTCGAGGCTGAAGGTGTTGACGTTGAACGTGCCCGTCCGCACCCCGCGCGCGAAGTCGATGCCGCGCTCGACGTCCGCCGTCCAGACGCTGCCGCTCAGGCCGAAGTCGGAGTCGTTGGCGATCCTGGCCGCCTCCGCCTCGTCCCCGTACGGGATCAGGCAGACCACGGGCCCGAAGATCTCCTCGCGGGCGATGCGCATGCCGTTGTCCACGTCGCCGAAGAGCGTCGGCTCGACGTACCAGCCCTGCTCCAGCCCGGCCGGCACGCCGCCGCCCGTGAGGACCTTGGCGCCCTCCTCCTGCCCGAGCTTGATGTAGTCGAGCGAGCGCTGCTGCTGCCGCTTGGCGACCAGCGGCCCGAGCTGGGTCGCCGGGTCGAGGGGGTCGCCGACCGCGAGCGCGCCCGCGGCGGCCGCGAAGGCCTCCGCGAACTCCTCGTAGCGGCTGCGCGGCGCGAGGATGCGGGTCTGGGCCACGCACGCCTGGCCGTTGTTCATCCAGGCGGCGGGCACGATGCCGGCGACGGCCGTCGCGGCGTCGGCGTCCGGCAGGATCACGGCCGCGGACTTGCCGCCGAGTTCGAGGGTGACGCGGGTGAGGTTGCGGGCGGCGACCTCCATGACCCGCTTGCCGGCCGCGACCGAGCCGGTGAAGGCCACCTTGTCGACGCCCGGGTGGCCGACGAGGTACTCGCTGACCTCGCGGTCGGCGGGGAGGACGGACAGCACGCCCTCCGGCAGCCCGGCCTCGCGCGCGATGTCGGCGAGGATGTACGAGTCCAGCGGCGCCTCCGGCGAGGGCTTGAGGATCACCGACGAGCCGGTGAGCAGCGCCGGGCCGAGCTTGGCGGCGGCCACGAACTGCGGGACGTTCCACGGGATCACGGCCGCGACGACGCCGACCGGCTCGCGGCGCACGAGCAGCGGGCCGAGCACGCCGTCGCGCCGCTCCTCGTACGGGTACGCGGCGGCGACCTTGATCGCGGAGTCGTAGACCATCATCGCGCCCAGCGCCTGGGCGAGGATGCTCCAGGAGTAGGGGGAGCCGTTCTGCGCGCTGATGGAGCGGGCGATCTCCTCGTGGCGCACGGCGATCGCGTCCTTGATGCGCGTCACGACGGCGATGCGCTCGTCCAGGGTCATGCGCGGCCAGGGGCCGTGCTCGAAGGCCCGGCGGGCGGCGGCGACGGCCGCGTCGACGTCGGCGGGGGAGGCGTGCGGGACGCGCCCGAAGACCTGTCCGGTGTGGGGGGAGACGACCTCGATGGTGTCGCCGCCCAGCGGGTCGGCCCACGCGCCGCCGATGAACAGCTGTCCGTGTTCCACGAGCTCGGTCATGGCTGATGCCTCCTGCGGCCCGGTACCTGTTGCTGAAGCTGCTGCTGCTGTCGCTGTTGCCGCCACGCCACTGTCCTGACGGGATTTCAGAACTGATACCAGTTCTAGTTCCACTAGTCCACGGATGGGACGCAACCGCCGCGGACCGGCCGGAGAACCCGCGCCGCGGCGGGCGACCCGGCGCCGCGGACAGTGGCCATCGATGGTCGACTTGGGCTACTACTGAAACCAGTTCTCGAAACAGGTGTGACAGCGCGGTGCGACGGCGCACCGCCGACGCCAGGCGACAGGGGGACCCGGCATGACGGAGCACGCAGCACCCGACGTGGCAGCACCCGACGAGGCAGCGCCCCACGCGCAGACATCCGACGTGGCAGCACCACCCCACGCGCAGGCACCCCACGCGCAGGCACCCCACACGCAGACATCCGACGTGGCAGCACCCCACGCGCCGGCACCCGAGGGCACAGCACCCGACGTCAACGACCACGACGTCATCAACCACGACGTCATCGACCACGGCGGCGGCGTCCACGCCCTGCGCGTACCGATCCCCGACAACCCCCTCGGCCACACGCTCGTCCACGTCCTCGACACCGACCGCGGCCCCGTCCGGGTCGACACCGGCTGGGACGACCCCGCCGCCTGGGACGCCCTCACCGCCGGGCTCGGCGCGCTCGGCATCGCCGTGGCCGACGTGCACGGCGTCGTCATCACCCACCACCACCCCGACCACCACGGCCTCTCCGGCCGGGTCCGCGAGGCCTCCGGCGCCTGGATCGCGATGCACCCCGCCGACATCGAGGTGGTCCAGCGCACCCGGTCCGCCGAACCCGCCGTCTGGCTCGACTACCTCGCCGCGAAGCTCACCGCCGCCGGCGCCCCCGAGGAACACGTCGGCCCGCTGCGCGCCGCCCGCGCAAACGGCCGGATGCGGACCCTTCCCGGGCTGCGCGCCGCGGTGCCGGACCGGGAGATCGTCCCGGGCGAGCTGCTGCCGCTGGCCGGCCGCCGGCTGCGCGCCGTCTGGACCCCGGGGCACACCCCCGGCCACGTGTGCCTGCACCTGGAGGAGGACCACCCGGCCGGGCTGCCCGGCCGCGGCCGGCTCTTCTCGGGCGACCACCTGCTGCCCGGGATCAGCCCGCACATCGGCCTGTACGAGGACCCGGAGGACACCCGCGGCACCGACCCCCTCGGCGACTACCTCGACTCCCTCGAACGCATCGGCCGCCTCGGACCCGCAGAGGTGCTCCCGGCCCACCAGTACGCGTTCACCGACGCCCCCGCCCGGGTGCGCGAGCTGCTCGCGCACCACGAGGAGCGGCTGCGCGGACTGCTCGAGCTGCTGAGCGACCCGGTGACGCCGTGGGCCCTGGCGGAGCGGATGAAGTGGAACCGGCCGTGGGAGCAGATCCCGTACGGCTCCCGCAACATCGCCGTCTCGGAGGCGGAGGCGCACCTGCGGCGACTGGTGAAGCTGGGCCTGGCGGAGCCGGTCCCGAACACCGCGCCGGGCGAGCCGGTGAGGTACCGGGCCGTGTGAGGCCCGCCCCGTCCAAGGACGCCGCCGGCCCACCGCAGGCGTCCGGCTCCCCCGACTGCCACCGGGTCCACACATCCTTGGCGGTGGCTGGTGGGTCCCGTGGTGTGTGGGGGAGGCGCTTGACAGGGGTGGCAGGCTGGTCCGGAGGCAGGCCCGGGCCGAGGGGGGCCGCAGGCCCGGCCGAAGGCCCAAAGCCCTCGGGGTGGGCCTGCCGCAGGGCCTGCAGGCCACCCCTGTCAAGCACCGAGGGGACCCACACACCACGGGACCCACCCCCGAAGCCACCCCACCCCGACGCCGTGCCCCACCCCCGAAGCGAGGGGACGCACACCAGAGGACCCACACCCACCCACACCGCACCCGCACCCGCACCCACACCCACCCCCGCACCCCCACCCCGCACCCATCCCCACCGCCCCGCACCCCGCCCCGAAGCCGGGCCGGTACAGTGTGCGGGTCGTCATCACCCACGCGGGGAGAAGCCGGTGCGAGACCGGCGCTGACCCGCAACCGTGAGCCGCCCCCGCGCGGCGAGCCGGACTGCCCCGCGGGACGTGCACGGCTCAGTCGCCGGTTCGGCCCGAGGCCCGCCTCCGTTCCGATCCCGGTGACCGGCAACGTCGAGGTTTGCGGAGCCGGAGCCCGGGCGCCTCGCGTGCCTGCCTCCTGCTCCCCCGCAGGAGAGGCTTCCGCCCGTCATGACCGTCCGCCGCAGCGCCGCAGCGCTCGCCGCCACCGCCGTGCTCTGCGTGGCCGCCGCTCCCGCGGCGCTCGCCGCCCCGGCCGCCCCGAGCACGCCGCCCGTGATCCCGTCCGGCCTGTACGGCAAGGCGGACCCGACGTACGACGGCGTGTGGCGGCAGTCCTTCGCCCTGCTCGCCCAGGACACGGTGGGCCTCAAGCCCGCCCCGCAGGCGCTGGACTGGCTGACCGGCCAGCAGTGCGCGAACGGCGCGTTCCCCTCCTTCCGCGCCGACGCCGGCAAGGCCTGCGACGCGAAGACCATGCTCGACACCAACGCCACCGCCGCCGCGGTGCAGGCCCTGGCCGCGCTGGGCGGCCAGGACGCGGCCGTCAAGAAGAGCGTGGCCTGGCTGAAGTCCGTGCAGAACCCGGACGGCGGCTGGACCTACTCCCCCGGCCCGGGCGCGGCCAGCGACGCCAACTCCACCTCCATCGTGATCGGCGCGCTCATCGCGGCCGGCGAGAAGCCGGCGGCCGTGAAGTCCAAGGCGGGCAAGTCGGCCTTCGACGGCCTGCTGGAGTTCCAGGTCGGCTGCGCCGTCCCGGCCGCCGACCAGGGCGCGTTCGCTTACCAGAAGGACAAGAACGGCAAGCTGCTCGCGAACGCCGACGCCACCGCCGCGGCCACCCTGGCCGGCTTCGGCAAGAGCGCGGTCGTGCCCCCGGCGAACACGGGGAACAGCGCCGACAACGCCCAGATGCCGCTGATGGCCCCCGAGTGCCCGGCCGGCTCGACCGGTGCCGCGGACATGCCGACCGCCGCCATGGGCTCCGAGTTCTACCTGGTCCAGACGCTGCGGAAGAACGGCAACCACCTCGTCGCCGTCACCCCCGGTGCCGACAAGCCCACCCCCGACTTCGGCAACACCGCCGACGCGGTGATCGCCATCGCGGCCGGCGGCCACGGCTCGGCGGCCAAGGAGTCCTACGACTGGCTGCAGAAGAACGCGGCCGCGTGGGCCAAGGACAACCCGGCGGGCCTCGGCACGCTCGTCCTCGCCGCGCACGCGGTGGGCGCCGACCCGAAGTCCTTCGGCGGCACCGACCTCGTCGCGCAGCTGAACGCGACCGGCCCGGCCCCGCAGGCCGCCACCGCCTCGGCATCCCCGTCCGGCAAGGACGAGAAGAAGGACGAGGACGGCGAGGACTCCGGCTCCAGCGTCTGGTGGATCATCGGCGCGGGCGCGTTCTTCGGCATCGGCATCGGCTTCCTGCTGAGCGGCCGCAAGAAGTCCCAGCAGCTGTGATGCGTCCGGGTCGTCGCGCGTACGGGGTGCTCGTCCTGGGCACCCTGTGCGCGCTGCTGCTCGGCGCCGGCCCGGCGGCCGCGACCGGTTACCGGTACTGGTCCTTCTGGGACGGGGCCGGCGGCACCTGGCGGTACTCCGGCCAGGGCCCCTCCACGGCGCGCCCGGCCGACGGCGACGTCCAGGGGTTCCGGTTCGCGGTGAGCGAGGACTCCACCGACGCGGACCGCCCGCGGACGGAGCCCGACTTCGCGGCCGTCTGCGGGGCGACGCCCCCGGCCGCGGGGAAGAAGCGGGTCGCGCTAGTGATCGACTTCGGCGTACCCGCGGACGCCCCGACCGGCGAGACCCCGCCGCGCACCGCCCCGCGCACCGCCTGCGCCACCGTCGCGCCCGACGCCACGACGGCCGAGGCCCTCGCGGCGGTCGCCAAGCCGCTGCGCTACGACAGCGCGGCCCTGTTGTGCGCGATCACGGGCTACCCGGAGCGGGGCTGCGGCGAGCAGATCTCCGCCTCCGACCCGCAGCGCTCCGCGGCCCCGTCGACCTCCACCGACACCCCCGCAGCCGATTCCGACCCGGACGCCGGCTCCGGCTCCGGCTCCGGCTCCGGCTCCGGCTCCGGCTCCGGCTCCGGCTCCGGCTCCGGCGGCACCGTGGGCCTGGTCCTGGGCGTCGGGGCGGTCGCCGCCCTGGGAACGGCCGCCGCCCTGAAGTCCCGCCGCCGCTCACGATGACGCCGCACGAGAACAACCAGGACCGCGCCCTCCGCACGGTCCGCCCACTCCGCACGCCCGCCCCGAACGCACCCGAGGCCGCCGACGGCGCGCAACCACCCACGGGCACCACCCGCACCCCCATCCTCGCCCGCCTCACCGCCCCCACAGCCACCCGCGCCAACGCGATCCCCGCCCTCGCCTGGTGGATCTGGGCCCTCGGCCTGGCGGCCGCGGCCAGCCGCACCACCAACCCCCTCCTCCTGGCGCTGGTCCTCACCACCGCCGGCTACGTCGTGGCCGCCCGCCGGACCGACGCCCCCTGGTCCCGCTCCTACGGCGCCTTCCTCAAGCTCGGCCTCGCCGTCCTCCTCCTCCGCCTCGCCTTCTCCGTACTCCTGGGCTCCCCCATCCCCGGCACGCACACCCTCGTCACCCTCCCCGAGGTCCCCCTCCCCGACTGGGCCCAGGGCATCCGCCTCGGCGGCCGGGTCACGGCCGAGCAGCTGGTCTTCGCGGCCTACGACGGAGCGAAGCTCGCCACCCTGCTGGTCTGCGTGGGCGCCGCGAACGCCCTCGCCAACCCCACCCGCCTCCTGAAGTCCCTCCCCGCGGCCCTGTACGAGGCCGGCGTGGCCGTGGTCGTCGCGATGACCTTCGCCCCGAACCTCGTCGCCGACGTCGCCCGCCTGCGTGCCGCCCGCCGCCTGCGCGGCCGTTCCACCGGCGGCATCAGGGCGGTCCTGCAGATCGGGCTGCCCGTCCTGGAGGGAGCCCTGGAGCGCTCGGTCGCGGTCGCCGCGTCGATGGACGCGCGCGGCTACGGCCGTACCGCCCGGGTCCCGGCCGCCGTACGCCGCCTCACCGCCCTCCTCACCCTCGGCGGCCTGCTCGGCGTCTGCGCCGGAACGTACGGGCTGCTGTCCGCCGAGGGCACCGGTTACGGCCTGCCCGTCCTCCTCATCGGCCTCGGGGGCGCCCTCGCGGGGCTGTGGCTGGGCGGCCGGCGGAGCGTCCGTACCCACTACCGGCCCGACCGCTGGGGGGTGCGGGCCTGGCTGGTCGCCGGCTCGGGAGCGGCCGTCGCGGCCTGCCTCGTCCTCGCCTCCGCGGGGTCCCCCGAGGCCCTGCGACCGGGGGTCGTCCCCCTCGTGGTCCCCGCCCTCCCCCTGTGGCCGGCCGCCGCGATCCTCCTGGGCCTCCTCCCGGCCTTCGTCACGCCCGTTCCCGAGGAGCAAGAGCAGTGATCCGCTTCGAGCAGGTGTCCGTCACCTACGACGGGGCGGCCGCCCCCACCCTCCAGGGTCTGGACCTGACCGTCCCGGAGGGCGAGCTGGTGCTGCTCGTCGGGCCGTCGGGCGTCGGGAAGTCCACGCTCCTCGGCACGGTCTCCGGCCTGGTGCCGCACTTCACCGGGGGCACGCTGCGCGGCCGGGTCACGGTCGCGGGGCGTGACACCCGTACGCATCCGCCGCGCGAGCTGGCCGACGTGGTCGGCACCGTCGGCCAGGACCCGCTCGCCCACTTCGTCACCGACACGGTCGAGGACGAGCTGGCGTACGGGATGGAGTCCCTGGGGCTGGCCCCGGCCGTCATGCGCCGCCGGGTCGAGGAGACCCTCGACCTGCTGGGCCTGGGCGACCTGCGGGACCGGCCCATCGCCT
This sequence comes from Streptomyces sp. NPDC093225, assembly GCF_044753805.1. Taxonomy (NCBI): domain Bacteria; kingdom Bacillati; phylum Actinomycetota; class Actinomycetes; order Kitasatosporales; family Streptomycetaceae; genus Streptomyces; species Streptomyces sp. NPDC093225. The sequence goes on along the minus strand of NZ_JBIVNX010000056.1, from coordinate 19,674 downwards.
CCCTCTCCGGCGGCCAGCAGCAGCGCGTCGCGATCGGCTCCGTGCTCACCCCGCACCCGGCCGTCCTGGTCCTGGACGAGCCGACCTCCGCCCTCGACCCGGCGGCCGCGGAGGACGTGCTGGCCGTACTGCAGCGCCTCGTCCACGACCTGGGCACGACCGTCCTGATGGCCGAGCACCGCCTGGAGCGCGTGGTGCAGTACGCCGACCGGGTCCTGCTCGTCCCGGGACCCGGCGAGGCCCCGCGCCTGGGCACGCCCGCCGAGGTCATGGCCGTCTCCCCCGTCCACCCGCCGGTGGTCTCCCTGGGCCGCCTCGCCGGCTGGTCCCCCCTCCCCCTGTCCGTCCGCGACGCCCGCCGCGCGGCACTCCCCCTCCGCGCCCTCCTGGCCCCGCCCACCACCGCTCCGACCCCCGGTCCGGCCCGTCCGGCGTCCGGGGACCGGGGTCCGGGGCGGGGTGGGGGAACTCCCCCCACCGGCGACCCCGTCGCCACGGCGAAGTCCCTCCACGTGCGCCGCGCCCGCACCGAGGTGCTGCGGGACGTGGACCTCACCCTCCACGCCGGCGAGGTCACCGCCCTCATGGGCCGCAACGGCGCCGGCAAGTCCACCCTCCTCTCGACGCTCGTCGGCATGACCGCCCCCCACTCCGGCGGGGTGACGGTCGCCGGACACGCCCCGCACCGCACCAAGCCCGCCACCCTCCTCCGCCACGTCGGCCTCGTCCCCCAGGAGCCCCGGGACCTCCTGTACGCGGACACGGTCGCCGCCGAGTGCACGGCGGCCGACCAGGACGCGGGCGCGGACCCCGGCACCTGCCGGGCGCTGGTCGCCCGCCTGCTCCCCGGCGTCGCCGACGACACCCACCCCCGCGACCTGTCCGAGGGCCAGCGGCTGGCGCTCGCCCTGGCCATCGTGCTCACCGCCCGCCCCGGGCTGCTGCTGCTCGACGAGCCGACCCGCGGACTCGACTACGCGGCCAAGGCCCGCCTGGTCGAGGTGCTGCGCGAGCTGGCCGACCGGGGCCACGCCGTCCTGCTCGCCACGCACGACGTCGAGCTGGCCGCCGAACTGGCGCACCGCGTGGTGATCCTCGCGGGCGGCGAGGTCGTCGCGGACGGTCCGACGGCCGAGGTGGTGGTCTCCTCACCCGCGTACGCCCCCCAGGTGGCCAAGATCCTCACGCTCGGCGGCGCCCCGGACGCCCCGGCGGCCGCCCCGTGGCTCACGGTCGGCCAGGTCGCGGCCGCCCTCGCGGCGCACCGGCCCGCGCCGCCGCACCCGGCAACGGCCCACCCGCTCCCGCCCACCCGCTGCCCGCACCCGTCCGACGCCGTCCCGCCCGCGCCCGCGACCACCCCGCTCCCGCCCCAGGAGCCCACCCCGTGAGCCCCACCGCCGACCGGCCCCCCACACCCGCGACCACACCCGCCACCGCACCCACGACCTCCCCCGCCACGGCCCCCGCCCCGAAGCCCCCGGCCCCGGGATCGCGGGCCCGCCCGCTCCGCATCGGCCCCCGCGGTGCCGCCGCCCTGGTCCTGGTCAGCCTCGTCGGCGTCGCCGCCTTCGGCTGGCCGCTGCTCGCCGACGCGCAGTCCGGCCTGAGCCACTCCCAGGACGCCCCCTGGCTCTTCGCAGCGCTGCTCCCCCTCCTCGTCGGCGTCGTCGTCGCGACCCTGTCCGACGGCGGGGTGGACGCCAAGGCCGTGGCCATGCTCGGCGTCCTGGCGGCGGTCGGCGCGGCCCTGCGGCCGCTGGGCGCGGGCACGGCCGGCCTGGAGCCGATGTTCTTCCTGATGGTGCTCAGCGGCCGCGTCCTCGGCCCCGGCTTCGGCTTCGTGCTGGGCGCCGTCACGATGTTCGCCTCCGCCCTGCTGACGGGCGGGGTGGGGCCGTGGATGCCGTTCCAGATGCTCGCCATGGGCTGGTTCTCGCTGGGTGCCGGCCTGCTGCCCGCCCCCGACCGGCTGCGCGGGCGCGGCGAGCTCGCGCTGCTGGCGGCGTACGGCTTCGCGGGCTCCTTCGCGTACGGCACGGCCATGAACCTGCAGGGCTGGGTGCTGCTCCAGGGCATGTCCTCCGGCATCTCCTTCCACCCCGGCGACCCGCTGGGCGCGAACCTGGCCCGCTTCCTCGCCTACTGCGCCGCCACCTCCCTCGGCTGGGACCTCGGCCGGGCCGCGCTGACGGTGGTCCTGACGCTGACCCTGGGCGGCACGCTGCTGCGCGCCCTGCGCCGGGCCACGCGGAAGGCCTCCTTCGTCGCCCCCACCACCTTCGAATCACCTTAAATCGGACATTTAGAACACCCCAAAAACAGGTCCATCTCGTGACGGAACGCGACATCCGAGCCCTCCGCCGGTGAGGCGGCCCACAGGACGTACGTCACATACGAAGCCGGTTCGTAGGGCCTGACCCCCAGCCTTATGTCCCTTATGCCCCACACACCTACCCCCTGACCTGCACGGACGCGTGCCACACGGCTCCGGGGCGCCGGCCCCCCGGCTCCTACCGGGGCTAGTAGCAGGGGTCGTTGCCAACCGCCGGCGGACCGCCGTAGAACTGGATGCGTCGCCACGGCGGCCCGGGCCTCAACCACCCGGGATCCCGGATCCGCAAGGGTCCACCGGGATCACCCCGCTGTAAGGCAGCCGGCCGGACCGGCCCCCCTGGGAAGCCAGGGCCGGGCCCTCCCGGTGACCGGACCGCACGGCCCCCCGTCACCCGACGTGAGCGGCCCCGCGCGTCCCCAGTCTGTCGCGACCGCCCTGCCCCCTACGGAAGGCCCCTCCGTGTCCTACGCCATCATCCGCCGCATCGCCACCTCCAAGAAGACCCTCGCGGGCACCGTGGTCGGCCTTGCCGCCGCCGGTTCCCTGCTCGCCACCGTGCCGGCGCAGGCTGCCGCCCCGACGAGCGCCAAGGCGATCGCCCAGCAGATGATCAAGGACCCGGCGCAGTTCGCGGCCTTCAGCAACATCGTCGAGCACGAGAGCGGCTGGGACTACACCGCCACCAACGCCTCCTCCGGCGCCTACGGCCTGGTCCAGGCCCTGCCGGCCTCGAAGATGTCCTCCGCCGGCGCGGACTGGAAGACCAACCCGGCCACCCAGATCAAGTGGGGCCTGGACTACATGAACTCCCGCTACGGCTCCCCGGTCGGCGCCTGGAACTTCTGGCAGGCCAACCACTGGTACTAAGCCACCAGCGGGCAAAGACGTACGAAGGCCCCGGTGGCCGGCCTCCCCAGGCCGGCCACCGGGGCCTTCCCCCATCCCCAGGGGCCCAGAAGGGTCTCGAGGGCGCCGGAACCCGTCACCGCGCACGTGACCGCGGCGACGGGGCGGCGCTCCGCGCCTCAGAGGCGCTGGATGATCGTCCCGGTCGCCAGCGCGCCGCCCGCGCACATCGTGATCAGCGCGAACTCCTTGTCCCGCCGCTCCAGCTCGTGCAGCGCGGTGGTGATCAGCCGGGCGCCGGTGGCCCCGACGGGGTGGCCGAGGGCGATGGCGCCGCCGTTGACGTTGACCTTCTCCAGGTCCTGGCCGAAGACCTTGGCCCAGCTCAGCACCACCGACGCGAACGCCTCGTTGATCTCCACCAGGTCGATGTCCTTCAGGGACATCCCGGCCTTGCCCAGCACCGCGCGCGTCGCGTCGATCGGCCCGTCGAGGTGGTAGTGCGGGTCCGCCCCCACCAGGGTCTGGGCCACGATGCGCGCCCGCGGTTTCAGCTTCAGGGCCCGCGCCATCTTCCGCGAGGCCCACATCACGGCCGCCGCCCCGTCCGAGATCTGCGAGGAGTTGCCGGCCGTGTGGATGGCGGTCGGCATCACCGGCTTCAGCCCGGCCAGCGCCTCCATGCTGGTGTCGCGCAGGCCCTCGTCCCGGTCGACCAGCCGCCACATGCCCTGGCCGGCCCGCTGCTCGTCCTCGGTCGTGGGCACCTGCACCGCGAAGGTCTCCCGCTTGAAGCGCTCCTCCGCCCAGGCCTGCGCGGCCCGCTGCTGCGACAGCACCCCGAGCGCGTCCACGTCCCGCCTGGTCAGCCCGCGGTTGCGGCCGATGCGCTCGGCCGCCTCGAACTGGTTGGGCAGGTCGACGTTCCACTCGTCCGGGAACGGCTTGCCCGGCCCGTGCTTGGACCCCGAGCCGAGCGGCACGCGGCTCATCGCCTCGACCCCGCACGCGATGCCGATGTCCATGACCCCGCCCGAGATCATGTTCGCGACCATGTGGTTGGCCTGCTGCGAGGAGCCGCACTGGCAGTCCACGGTCGTCGCCGCGGTCTCGTACGGCAGGCCCATGGCCAGCCACGCGGTGCGCGCCGGGTTCATGGACTGCTCGCCGGCATGGGTGACCGTACCGCCGACGATCTGCTCGACGCAGTCGGCGTGGATGCCGGTGCGGGCGAGCAGCTCGCGGTAGGTCTCGCCCAGCAGGTAGGCGGGGTGCAGGTTGGCGAGCGCGCCTCCGCGCTTGCCGATGGGGGTGCGTACGGCTTCGACGATGACGGGTTCCGCGGCCATGAGCTCGTCCTCTCTGCCTCTCTGCGCGGCAGCGGGCCGTCCCGGCGACCCCTGCCTCCAAACTAGTACGCGTTCTAGTTCTCCCCGCAGTCTTATGACCGGAACCCCCGCTCCGCAAGGGTCTTGCGCGGGACTCGCACAGATTCCGCACGCGTACGCGCCTGGCGCGGCTCCTCGCGCGGCGCAACAGTTGACGCCGGAGGCCTTGTCACTTCTAGAACTCGTTACTACCTTTCGAGCCAACTTCTGATGGACCGTCAGAATCAAGGCACGGATTGCACGGATCCATGACGAGTCGGACTTTGGAGTTGCCGATGCCCTGCCCCGCGCTTCCCGAGGGGTTCGACGCCACCGACCCCGACCTGCTCCAGGCCCGCGTCCCGTTCCCCGAGTTCGCGCTGCTCCGGCGGACCGCGCCCGTCTGGTGGTGCCCGCAGCCCCGCGGCGTCACCGGCTTCGACGACGAGGGCTACTGGGCCGTCACCCGGCACGCGGACGTCAAGTACGTCTCCACGCACCCGGAACTCTTCTCCTCCCACACCAACACCGCGATCATCCGCTTCAACGAGCACATCCAGCGCGAGGCGATCGACGCGCAGCGGCTGATCATGCTGAACATGGACCCGCCCGAGCACACCCGGGTCCGCCAGATCGTCCAGCGCGGCTTCACCCCGCGCGCCATCCGCGGCCTGGAGGACGCGCTGCGCGAGCGGGCTCGCCGGATCGTCGCGGGCGCGCGCGCCGCGGCCGAGGGCGGCGACTTCGACTTCGTCACCCGGGTGGCGTGCGAGCTGCCGCTGCAGGCCATCGCCGAACTCATCGGCGTACCGCAGGAGGACCGCTCCCGGATCTTCCACTGGTCGAACCAGATGGTCGCGTACGACGACCCCGAGTACGCCATCACCGAGGAGGTCGGCTCCAACGCGGCCGTCGAGCTGATCGGTTACGCGATGAACATGTCCGCCGAGCGCAAGCAGTGCCCGGCCAAGGACATCGTCACGCAGCTCGTGGCCGCCGAGGGGCAGGGCAACCTCAGCTCCGACGAGTTCGGCTTCTTCGTCCTGCTGCTGGCCGTCGCGGGCAACGAGACCACCCGCAACGCCATCAGCCACGGCATGCACGCCTTCCTCACCCACCCCGACCAGTGGGAGCTCTTCAAGCGCGAGCGCCCGGCCACCGCCGCCGAGGAGATCGTCCGCTGGGCCACGCCCGTGGTCTCCTTCCAGCGCACCGCCACCCAGGACACCGAGCTGGGCGGGCAGAAGATCCGGGCCGGCGACCGGGTCGGCCTGTTCTACTCCTCCGCCAACCACGACCCCGAGGTCTTCGAGCACCCCGACGCCTTCGACATCACCCGCGACCCCAACCCGCACCTGGGCTTCGGGGGCGGCGGACCGCACTTCTGCCTCGGCAAGTCGCTGGCGGTCCTGGAGATCGAGCTCATCTTCAACGCCGTCGCGGACGCCCTGCCGGACCTGCGGCTGACCGGCGACCCGCGGCGGCTGCGGGCCGCCTGGCTCAACGGCATCAAGGAGCTCCGGGTCAGCCACGGGTAGCGCCGCACGGCACGTCCGGGTCGGCCGGCGCGGGCCGACCCCCGTGTCCCTCCATGGTCCGGGGCGGACCGCGCTCCAGGGCAGCCGGCCGGCCCGGGTCCCGGGCGGCAGGGGCCTCTCTCCTCCCACGCCCCGGCCCCTGTCGCCCATCCGGGTGGCGGCCCGCCCCGATCGGGGCGATCCTGACTGGACGCGGCGATCCACCCGAAAGGGCGCCGGGGGCACCGGTGGTGCACCCCGGCGCCCTTTCGGCCGCGATCCCGTGCCGCCGCGCGGCGGGGGCCCGAGCCGCTCCGCGGCGGCCCCGTGGGGCTACTTCGTGAGCGCGCGCTCGGGGCGGCCGGCGTCCCGCTGGGCGGGCGGCCTGGGGCCGTCGGCCGGCCGCGGCCCGGGCGGTGCGTCGGTGCATCCTTCCTCGCGTCCACCCGCGTCCCGCGCGGCGGTGTCACGGGCTGCGGTGTCACGGGTGGCGGTGTCCGGGGCGCCGCCGTCCCGCGCGCCCGTTCCCCGCAGGCCCCCGTCCCGCAGGCCCGCATCCCACAGGCCCGCATCCCACAGGCCCTCGTCCCGGACGCCCGTACCCCGTACGCCCGTGCTCCGCGGCCCCGACAGGACGCGCACGAGGCCGAAGCCCGCGGCGACGACGGCCGCGCCGCCGACCGCGTCCAGCACCCAGTGGTTGGCGGTGGCGACGATCGCGCACACCGTGACCAGCGGGTGGACCAGCCCCACCGCCTTCTGCCACCGCCGCCGCGCCAGGACGAAGACGACCACCCCGCACCACAGCGACCAGCCGAAGTGCAGCGAGGGCATCGCCGCGTACTGGTTGGAGATCGCGGTCATGGCGCCGTACTGCGGGTTCGCCAGGTCCTGCGGCCCGTGGACGGTGTCCACGAAGCCGAGCCCGGGCATCAGCCGCGGCGGCGCCAGCGGGTAGAGCCAGAAGCCCACCAGCGCGATGACCGTGGCCAGGCCCAGGGAGGCGCGCGCCCACCGGTAGTCGGCGGGGCGGCGCCAGTACAGCAGGGCCAGGATCGTCAGCGGCACCACGAAGTGGAAGGAGGTGTAGTAGAAGCCGAAACCCCCCTTCAGCCAGGGGTGGCCCACCACCCACCGGTTGACGCCGTGTTCGATGTCGATGCCGAGCGCACCCTCCAGTGCGTGGATCTGCCGGCCGTGGCCCTCGGCGAGGGCCCGGCCGTTCGGGGCGGATGCCCGGATGAGCGAGTAGATCGAGTAGCCGACCCGGATGAGCAGCAGCTCCAGCAGGAGGTTCGGGCGGCCGAGCGCCCGGCGCCAGAGGGGCGGCAGCGGTATTCGCGACCACCGCGCGGGGGTGGCGGCGGGGGCGGCGTACCGGGTGGGGACGGGGCGGCGCCAGTACGGGGACGTGCGGCTCACGAACGGCACGGCGCAGGCGGCGGCGAGGGCCGCGATGAGCAGGGTGTTGTCGCGTACGGGAGCCAGGGCGTCGACGTGGGGCAGCAGCATGTCGCCGGGCAGGGTCACGACCAGCGCGACGGCCACCGGCCACACCGCGCGGTCGGCGGCCCGGGTGCCGACCTTGCCGACGGCGGCGAGCAGCACCCATAGGAGCTGGTGCTGCCAGCCGGTGGGCACGACGGCCGCGGCGGCGCAGCCGGTCAGGGCGACGGCCAACAGGTGCTGGCCGTCGTGGGCGTACCGCACGGCCCGGCGCAGGCCGAGCCCGCAGACGACCGCGGCCGCCACCGCGAACAGCACGGCCGCCGCCGGGCCGGTCAGCCCGAGGCGCAGCAGCGCGCCGTGCAGGGACGGGTCCGCGAGGGGGCCGGGACGGCCGCCGGGGCCGGTACCGGCGAGGTGCTGGACGCCGTGCGTCCACGGCCCGTACGCCCGTGCCGCCCACGCGAGGGCGGTGCCGGCGGCGAACGTGACGGCGGTCGCGCGGGCCGCGCCGCGGCGGCCGGTGGACCACAGGAGCGGGACGAAGAGGAGCAGGGCGGGCTGGAGGACGGCGGCGCTGCCGACGAGGGCTCCGGAACCGCGCTCGTCGGGCACGCACAGGCAGCCCAGGAGGACGAGGAGGACGAGGAACACCGGGACGAAGCCGGTCCGCTCCGGAGGGAGGGCGCCGTGACCCGGCAGCGCGACCAGCAGCAGGCTCGCGGCGGCGAGCCCCAGCAGGACGCGGGCAGCGGGCGGCCGGTCGGTGGTCGGGGAGCCCGTCGCACCGGCTCGTACGGCTATGGCCCGGGCGCGTACGGTCGCCGCTCCGCTGTGCTCCGCCGCATTCGCCACGCGCCGTCGGCCTCCCGCCGTACGCCCGGTCCGCGTGCCTCCGGGCGCCGCGGACCACGGCAGCCGTGGTCCGCCCGGCTGCCGCTCCGGATCTACCCGGACGACGATAGTGCGGGGCCCGGGCGTCCCGGACCAGGCTCTCTGCCGGGTCCGGACCGGTTCGCGGCCCGAGCGGACGCCCCCGTTCCGGGGCGGGCGCGGCGGGAGCCGGCGGAACGGCCCGTCACGGCGGGGCGGCGGGCCCCGGACGGGGCGGGGACGGGGGTGCGCGCGGCACGGGGAACGGCCCGCCGCGCGGGCCGGTGACGTCCTCGCGGACCATCCGTTCGGGTGCCCCGCGAGCCCGGCCTGATCCGAAAGGCAGTCCCTAGTGCTTCGGGGCGGCCTGCTGCACCACCTCGAACGACCAGAGGGTCGAGCCCGACGCGGCCGGCTTCGGCCGCTCGCCGCCGCCGTGGCCGCCCTCGCCGCCCGCCGCGCCCTGGTGCGCGGCCTTCATCGGCCCCTCCATCCAGGCCTGGAACGCGGCCTCGTCGCGCCAGCGCGTGTACACGAGGTACTGGTCGGTGCCCTCGATCGGCCGCAGCAGCTCGAACCACTCGAAGCCGTCGGAGTTCTCCACGGAGCCGGCCCGCGCGGAGAAGCGCTTCTCCAGCACCTCACGCTGCTCGGCCGGCACGGTCAGCACATTGATCTTCACGACGGACACGCAGGACACCTCTCGGGAGACACCGACCGGGCCCGCCCGGGCCCGGCCTCGATCACGTGCCAGCAGTCTCCTACATCCCGGGTACGTCAGGCGGCGGCCGGGCCCCAGAAGGCGTTCTCCTCGTCGATGTCCTCCGTGCACTGGTCCATGTCGGTGATCTTGCCGCCGACGATCGTGAAGAAGATCCCTTCGCGGATCTCGATGCCGCGGTCGCCGCGGTCCGCCCGCACGGTGTGGAAGGCCATGACGTGCCCGCGCCCGTCGGCGAGCACCGACTCCAGCAGCACCTGCATGGTCCCGTTGGTCTCCTGGCCGAGCCGCCGGTAGAAGTCGAGCACGTGCTCGCGACCCTTGTGGTGCCCGGAGAACTGGTTGTCGCCGGGGACGTGGTGGATGACGTCCGCGGTCAGGAGCCGCGAGAGTTCGTCCATGTCCCCGTTGGAGAAGGCGAGGTACCCGCGGCGTACGAGGGCGGCGTCCGGATGCTCCGACATGGCGATTCACACCCCTCAATCCCTGTAATTGGCGGTTTTTCCTATCATCCGTCCGCGCCTGTGGATATTCCACGCGACGGGTCGGCAGAAGTCGGCATCATGGCGGCATGACCGCACAGCACACCCAGAACACAGCCCTGAACTGGACCGTTGCCCCCGAGCCGATGACGGGTCCCGACGCGGGCGCACTCGCCCGGGACTACCTCGCCGAGGTGGCCAGCCGCTACTGGAACCGGCCCGCCACGGAGGCGGAGCTGGACGAACACATCGCCGACGACCCCGGCACCGAGCTCGCCCGCCCGACCGGCGAGTTCCTGGTCGGCCGGTACGGCGGAGAGCCCGGCGCGTGCGCCGGGCTGCGGCTCCTCGACGCCCGGACCGCGGAGCTGACGCGCGTGTACGTACGCCCGGCCCTGCGCGGAACCGGCGGCGGCGCCGCCCTGATCACCGCCCTCGAAGAGACCGCCAGGTCGCTGGGTGCCGAGCGGATACGCCTCGACACGCGCACGGACCTGGTGGAGGCCCGCGGCCTGTACGCGAAGCACGGGTACGCCGAGATACCGGCGTACAACGACGGCCCGTACGCCCAGCACTGGTTCGAGAAGCGGCTCGTCTGACACCGTCGCGGCACGCCACCCCGCCGTGCCCCGCGCAGGCGCCTGCGCGGAGCGCGGCGGGACCGGCCCCCGCCCGCACGGTCAGGGCGCGGCGTGGTCCCGGGGGGCCAGGGCGTCGTACGGCTCCTCGGCGTCCGACCCGCACAGCTCCCGGTTCAGCTCCTCCACGAGCCGGATCAGGTCCGTCGGACGGTCCGGGCCCCACCAGTCGCCCAGCAGCTCGGCGAGGGACTCCTGCCGGGCGTCGGCCAACCGGTCGGCGGCCACCCGGCCGGCGTCGGTGAACACCAGGGGCAGGCCCTCGCGCACCGCGAGGCCGCGCTGCTCCACCTGCCGGGCGGCGTCGGTGATCACCCGCAGGGGGACCGCGGTGCGTTCGGCGAGCGCCGCGGGCTCCGCCGACCCGTACTTCCGGATGCGCAGCAACAGCCAACTGGAGGCGGGCAGCAGGTCGTAGCCGGCCTTCGCGGTGACCTTCTCGTAGATGTGCTTGCGGCCCTGGTGGGTGCCCAGCACCGACAGCGCCCGGGCCACCTCGTCGCGGGAGGAGCGCTGCACGGGGTTGGAGGCGAGCGTCTCGCTGACGTCCGGGGCGGTCACCGAGGCCCGCAGCGTGTCCTCCTTCAGGAACCAGGACACGGCGAAGGCCACGAGCACGACGGGCACCGCGTAGAGGAAGACGTCGGTGATGGCGGTGGAGTAGGCGTCGAGCACCTGCGGCTGCAGGTTCGCGGGGAGGAGGGAGATGGATCGCGGGTCGGCCTCGAGCTGCGCGGTCCCGGCGCCCGGCGGCAGTGTCTGGCCGGCCAGGGTCCGGGCGAGCGTGTCGTCGAGGCGGTTGGTGAAGACCGTTCCGAAGATCGCCACGCCGAAGGAGGCCCCGATCGACCGGAAGAAGGTGGCTCCCGAGGTGGCGACGCCGAGGTCGGCGTAGCTGACGGCGTTCTGCACGGCCAGCACCAGCACCTGCATGACCAGGCCGAGGCCCGCGCCGAAGACGAAGAAGTAGACGCTCATGGTCCAGGTGGAGCTGGTGCGCTCCAACTGGTGCAGGAACAGCAGGCCGACGGCGGTGACGGCGGTGCCGGCGATGGGGAAGACCTTCCAACGCCCGGTGCGGCTGACGATCTGTCCGGAGGCCGTGGAGGTGACCAGCATGCCGAGCACCATCGGCAGCATGTGCACGCCGGACATGGTGGGCGAGACGCCCTGGACGATCTGGAGGAAGGTCGGGAGGTAGACCATCGCACCGAACATCGCGAAGCCGACGATGAAGCTGATGACCGAGCACAGGGTGAAGGTGCGGATGCGGAACAGCTTCAGGGGGAGCACCGGTTCGGCGGCGCGGCGTTCGACGAGGACGAAGGCGATCAGCAGGACGACGCCCAGCACGGCCAGCGAGACGATCATCGGCGAGCCCCAGCCCCAGCTGCCGCCGAGCGACGCGACGAGCACGAGACAGGTGGCGACCGAGGCGATGAGGACGGTGCCGAGGTAGTCGATGGTGTGGCGTTCGGAGCGCACCGGGATGTGCAGCACCGCCGCGATGACGACGAGGGCGACGACACCGATGGGGAGGTTGATGTAGAACACCCAGCGCCACGACAGGTGGTCCACGAACAACCCGCCCAGCAGCGGGCCCAGGACGCTGGTCGCGCCGAAGACCGCACCGAACAGGCCCTGGTACCTGCCACGTTCGCGCGGCGGGACGATGTCGCCGACGATCGCCATCGACAGCACCATCAGCCCGCCGCCGCCCAGGCCCTGGAGCGCGCGGAAGCCGATGAGCTCCGGCATGTTCTGGGCCAGGCCGCACAGGGCCGAGCCGATCAGGAAGAGCACGATCGCGCCCTGGAAGAGCTTCTTGCGCCCGTACTGGTCGCCGAGCTTGCCCCAGAGCGGGGTGGCCGCGGTGGAGGCGAGCATGTACGCCGTCACGACCCAGGACAGATGGTCCATGCCGCCGAGATCGCTGACGATGGTCGGCAGCGCCGTCGAGACGATGGTCTGGTCGAGAGCGGCGAGCAGCAGGCCCAGCAGCAGGGCTCCGATCGCGACCATCACACTGCGTCGGGTGTGCTCGGCCGCGGGTCCGTCGCCGGGGTCCAGGGGTGTGGGGGCCACTTCCTGAGCCATGGACTCCTCCTAGGGGCGCCGATGACATATCCATCCTGGGGGGTCTGTCCGGTTATGGCCTGTCGGGCGGTTGGGCGGACCGCCGCGGGTCTGCATAATCGCTGGCAGTTCTCAGGGAGGGGATCCATCGGTGAGCGACGAGCGCTGTCCGGATTGCAACGCCGCACGGTCGGCGGGCTGCACCTGCGCGCCGACGACCGGCTACGACCCGCTGCGCATACGCCCGTACGTGACCCGCCCGAACCGCCCGACGGGCGCCTCGGACTGGTCCCCCACCGGCACCGGCGGCACGGACCACGGCCCGACGGCTCCCGCGACCCCGGGTCCCGGCACGGCCGCGCCCGGCACCCCGGGCTACGGCCCGACCGGACCGGGCCCCGCCGGCCCCCACGACACGGCCGACGCGGGCCGGGGCGAGCCGCACCCGGTCCTGGGCGTGGTGCAGCCCCCGAACGCCATGACCCAGCCCTTCCCCGCCTTCGGGACCCCGCAGCCGGCGGCCCCCCACCCCGAGGGCGCGCCCGGGAGCCACCCGGAGCCGCCCCCCTACGACGGCACCACGCCCCCGCCCCACCCCGGCGACCCGGGCCGGCCGGTGGCACCCGCCGAGGAGTACGCGACCCAGCCCCTGCCGGTCACTCCGGCGGCCACGGAGCACGACCCCGCGCACGAGCCCGGCGGGGACACGATGATGCTGCGCGCGGTGGCCCTCCCGCACGGCCCCCGGGGCGTCGCCCCCCAGGTCTCCGGCCCGCGCGCCGCCGGCCGGGGTCAGGGCCGCGGGCGGCGGTCCGGCCGGGAGGGCCGGCCCGTTCCGCTGATGGCCGGGGCGGCGGTGGCGGTACTCGCGACAGCGGCCCTGGTGGCGTTCATGGTGCCGGGCGACGAGGACGGCGACCAGGCGGTGGCCGGCGCGCGGCCGGCGCGGACCTCGGGGGCGGACGCACCGACGTCCTCGGCGGACTCCGAGGTCCCCGGCGCGTCCGCCGCCCCCTCGTCCGCGGACCCGGAGGCCTCCACCTCGCCGGAGGCGTCCGACACGCCCTCCCCGAGCGCGTCGGCGGACCCGACGGAGAGCCCGTCGGCCGACCCGAGCACGCCGGCCTCGACCCCCTCCCCGCGCCCGACGCGCTCCAAGGCCGCGGACCCGGGCGGCCCGACCCTCAGCACCGGCGACGCCGGCGCCGAGGTCACCGAGCTGCAGCGCCGGCTGGCGGAGTGGGGGACGTACCGGGGGCCCGTCAACGGCCACTACACGTCGAAGCTGAGGTCCGCGGTCGCCGACTTCCAGGACTCGGCCCACGTCTCCGGCGACCCCAGCGGCGTCTACGGCCCCGCCACCCGCCAGGTCCTCGAGAAGATCACCCACGAGCCGTAGGAACACCCCCGGAGGGCCACGCCCCCGCCCGCCCCGCCGTCACGCGTGGGGCGAGCGGGGGCGTTCGCGTGCCGGGCCGACGACGCCCGCGATGCACCGCCTCCCGCACGGACGGCCAGGTCAGAGCCCCTGCGGAGCACGCAGAGGACACGGGCTGGCGCAACCCGCCCTCGGTTTTGTATCGTGTAGGAACAAAGTGGTTCCGTCCGTACTCCCTGACCGGCGGACGGAACCGCTCTGTCCTCTTTCCCGCGCCCCGGAGCCTGGAGCACACCGATGCCGGCCAGCACCACCGCCCTCGAAGCCGCCCCCGTCGAGCCGGTCGTCCTGACCGCCAAGGCCCTCCTCCTGGACATGGACGGCACCCTCGTGAACTCGGACGCGGTGGTGGAGCGCTGCTGGCGCGACTGGGCCGAGCGGCACGGCCTGGACCCCGACGAGGCCCTCGAGATCGCCCACGGCCGCCAGGGCTACGCCACGATGGCCATCCTGCTGCCGGACCGCCCGATGGAGCTCAACCACGCGGACAACGCGGTGATGCTCGCGCGCGAGACCGCCGACATGGACGGCGTCGTCCCCGTACCGGGCGCACCCGCCTTCATGACCGCGATCGCGGCCCTTCCGCACGCCCTCGTGACCTCGGCGGACGAAGCCCTCGCCACCGCCCGCATGGCCGCTACGGAGCTGCGGATGCCCGAGGTACGGGTGACCGCCGAGCAGGTCGGGGCCAGCAAGCCGCACCCCGAGGGGTTCCTGAAGGGCGCCGCCGAACTGGGCGTCGACCCGGCCGACTGCGTCGTGTTCGAGGACTCCGGCGCCGGCATCGCGGCGGGCCGGGCGGCCGGCATGCGCGTGGTGGGCATCGGCCCCCGCGCGGGCGCCCACGGGCCCACCGTGCACGTCGCCGACCTCACCGAGGTCGAGGTCAGTCCGACCCCCGACGGCACCATCCGCCTCACGGTCCGCCCGTCGTACGCCGCCCCCACCGCCGCCTGATACGTCGGCGGCCCGTGGCGGTCGGGCGGGGCGGGCGTCCCCACCAGCCTTCCGGTCCGGACCCGGCGCCACGGTGACCGCCTTCACAAACCGCATCCGCCGACCCATGAGGGCGGCCACCGGGCAGGGCGCGACCAGGACGAGCGCGGCCGCCGACACGAGCCGGACGGGCGCCCCCAGCAGCTGCCCGGACACCACCTCTGCACCTCATCAGCGTGCGGCCGCCCGACGACACTCGGCACGGATGTCGCGGCCGTCCGGCACGGGGCCGACGGGAGACGTCGGCGCCACCGGCGCGACACCCACGCGCGACGAACGCACGACCACCGAATCAGCGGCGAAACCGCCCACGGCACGGCCCCGGACCGCCGCCCGCATCAGGCGATGGCCTCGTACAGGCTGAAGGCCGCCAGGGCGCCCATCACCACGGCCGCGACCTTCGTGATCAGCCGAAGCGGCACCCGCTTCATCAGCGTGCGGCCGCCCAGGATGCCCAGCCCCGCCACCGCCCACAGGGCCAGCACCGCACCGATGCCGACCGAGACAGGGTCGTCGTACCGGGCGGCCAGGTTGGCGGTCATGATCTGCGTCAGGTCACCGAACTCGGCGACCAGGATGAGCATGAAGCCGGCCCCGGACACCTTCCAGAAGGACTGGTCCTTCGGCGCCTTGACGGCCTCCTCGCCCTCGTCCTTCTTCAGCAGCAGCATCGCCGCACCGATCAGGAAGAGCACGCCGACGAACGCCTGCACCAGCCGGTGCGGCAGCAGGCTCAGCACGCTGCCCGCGGCGATGGCGAGGCCCACGTGCACGGCGAAGGCGGCGGCGACACCGGCGAAGACGTACGAAGCGCGGTAGCGGGTGCCCAGCATGAGCCCGGCCAGGGCCGTCTTGTCGGGAAGCTCGGCGAGGAAGACAACGCCGAAGGCGATCGCCAGGATGCTGAAGCTGATCACGGAGTGGAACCTCAATCGGTCGGGGCGGGACGCCACCGGGCCGAGAGACCGGACCTGCACTGTTCCAGGGGTCGCTTCGGCTCGACAGCGCCCCGTACGCAAGGACAGACGAAATACGTACGCGGAACTGTGGCCGAAGGTCTCGCTGGCCGACCCGGCACCCGTGCCGTGGTCTGCCTCCGGGCGCCGGCTGGGACTGGCCCAGCAGTATGTCGACGGTCCGGCGAAGAGCTACTCCCCTTCTGCTCCCCCCAGCATACGGGACGCCGGATCCCCACCATCAGGGACTTTGGTCCCGAACCGGCCCCGCCCCCGCCACCCTCCCGCACCCCTCGCACCCCTCGCACCCCTCGCACCCACCCACCGACAGCCCCACCGCACCCATCACCCCACCCGCCCCATCCACCCCACCCCACCCACACATCCACAGAACCCCAGATATCAACAGAAACCCCCAGACAGACCGTCAATTTCCAGCCAACAGAAGCGTGTTCAGCACCTTGTTGTGACGTGGCCATGTCGTCACCCTGTTACCTGGCGCCCACCGCCAGGTAACCCTGCGGCGCCACCATGACCCGGGCCCCCGCAAGGGCCCGCCCGGCCATTTCCCCGCATCAAGGAGCTCTCATGTCCGGTGTCTACGCGCGTCGATTTGGCATGCTCGCGGCAGCAGCCACGGTCGCCGTCACCGCCCTCATCAACGCTCCGGCCGCCCAGGCCGCGCCCCCCGCCCCGATCAGCGCCGCCGCAGCCCGCGCCTACCTCGCCACCGTCACGCCGAAGGCGGACGGCTCGTCCAGCGGGTACAGCCGCGACCTGTTCCCCCACTGGAGCACCGTCTCCGGCACCTGCAACACCCGCGAGACCGTCCTCAAGCGCGACGGCGTGAACGTCGTCACCGACTCCAGCTGCGCCGCCACCAGCGGCTCCTGGTACTCCGCGTACGACGGCGCCACCTGGACCCTGGCCTCCGACCTCGACATCGACCACGTCGTGCCGCTGGCCGAGGCGTGGCGTTCGGGGGCGAGCTCCTGGACCACCGCCAAGCGCCAGCAGTTCGCCAACGACCTGACCCGCCCGCAGCTCATCGCCGTCACCGACAACGTGAACCAGGCCAAGGGCGACCTCGACCCGGCGAAGTGGATGCCGTCCCTGGCCTCGTACCGCTGCACCTACGCCCGCATGTGGGTCAACGTGAAGCAGTACTGGGGCCTGAACATGGACTCCGCCGAGAAGACCGCGCTCGTGAACACCCTCAACGGCTGCTGAGACGAACCGTTTCAGCTACGTCCGCCACGACCGGAACCCACGATCGCGGCACCGGAATTGACGGACAGCCGGCCACCGAGGACACCGGGGCCCGGGCACCAGGAAGCCCGGGCCCCGGCCCCTCCCGGCGCGCAGCGGCCACACCCCCACGGTCCACCGGCCCCCACCTCCCCCGACGCGCTCGGGTACCGGATTCCGGTCACCGCGGCCGAGCCGGAACCACACTCCCCCTTCCCGTCGTAATTTGTCCGAGGGGCTACGGAAGAGGGGGAGTTGCGTGACCGGGGTGACTGGGATGCCCGCATCCAACGACAGGACCGACACAACGGCCGGGACCGCGGCACGGACCCGACCGGAAGCGGAAGCCGAACCGCCCGTCCCCACCACGGACGCCCCCACCACCGGCGTCCCGACCACCGGCGTCCCGACCACGGACGCCCCCACCCTGGACATCCCCACCGCGGACGCCCCCACCTTGGACGTCCCCGCCCCGGAACTCGCCGCCGCGGACGCCCCCACCCTGGACGTCCCCACCCCGGACGTCCGCACCTTGACCCTCCCCGCCCCAGACATCCACGCCCCGGGCCTCCCCGCGCTGCGGCTGGGCCCGCTCCTGCGCCACGTCGACTGGGCCACCGGCACGACCGCCACCGTCTGGGTCGAGACGGACCGCCCCGGCACCGTCGAGGTGCGGTGCGCCGACGGACCGGCGACCGGGACCGAGCGGACGTTCGCGATCGCCGGGCACCACTACGCCCTGATACCGGTGACCGGACTGACGCCGGGGACCACGACGGCGTACGAGGTCCTCGTCGAGGGGCACCGCGTCTGGCCGCTGCCCGACAGCCCGTTCCCGCCGAGCACCATCACCACGCCCCGGCCCGCCGTCCCGGGTCGCCCGGCACCGCCGGTGCGCGTGACGTTCGGCTCGTGCCGCCAGGCCGCCCCGCCCGTGGCCGACGCCCCCCGGCCGTCCCCGCCCCCCGACGCCGGTGACCACGCAACACCCCACCCCCCTGCCGCACCCCAGCAACACGAACACGACGAACACCGCCTCCACCACCTCCACCGCGAGCGCGCCCAGGGCCGAGGCCCGCACGAACCCGACGCGCTCGACGCCCTCGCCGCACGCCTCGTCGCCCGTCCCGACGCGCCGCGCCCCGACGTGCTCGTGCTCCTCGGCGACCAGGTGTACGCCGACCAGGTCACCCCCGCGACCCGCGCCTGGCTGGCCGCCCGCCGGGACCTCGACGTACCGCCGGGCGAGCAGGTGGCGGACTACGAGGAGTTCACCCACCTGTACTACGAGTCCTGGCTCGACCCCGAGGTCCGCTGGCTGCTCTCCACGGTCCCCAGCTGCATGATCTTCGACGATCACGACCTGATCGACGACTGGAACACCAGCGCCACCTGGCTGGCGGAGATGCGGGCCGCGCCGTGGTGGCACGAGCGCGTCCTCAGCGGCCTGATGTCGTACTGGGTCCACCAGCACCTGGGGAACCTCTCCCCCGCCGAACTGTCCGCCGACCCCCTCTACGCGGCCGTGCGGGCCGCCGACGACGGCACGGCAGAGCTCCGCCGGTTCGCCGCCCGCGCCGAATCGGCCCCGGGCGACGTGCGCTGGAGCTACCGCCGCGACTTCGGGCGCACCCGCCTCCTGATGGTGGACACCCGCGCCGGCCGCGTCCTCGACGAGCACGCCCGCGCCATGATCGGCCCGGCCGAACTCGCCTGGCTGCGCGAGAACGCCCTGGAGGGCCACGGCGGCTACGACCACCTCCTGTTCGGCGTCTCGCTGCCGTGGCTGCTGCCGCCGCTGATCCACGACGCGGAGGCGTGGGACGCGGCGCTGTGCCGCGGCGTACGGGGGCCGCGCTGGGCCCGGATCGGCGAGGACCTGCGGCGGCGCAGCGATCTGGAGCACTGGGCGGCGTTCCCGCGGTCCTTCACCGCCCTCGGCGACCTCGTCGAACAGGTGGCGACGGGACCGCGGGCACCGGCGACGGTGTGCGTCCTGTCCGGCGACGTACACCACTCGTACGTGGCCGAGCCGCGGCTCGCGACCACCTCAGGGGTGTTCCAGCTGACCTGCTCCCCGGTGCACAACTCGGTGCACCGACTGGTGAACCTCGGCTTCCGGTTCGGCTGGAGCCGGGCGGGACGGTGGCTCGGCCGGATGCTCAGCCGGCACGGCCGGACCGGGCGGCCCCCGCTGACGTGGCGTCGTACGGGCGGGCCGTGGTTCGGCAACCAGCTCATGACGCTGGCCCTGGAGGGGCGTACGGCCCACCTCGCCCTGGACCGGGCCGCCACCGCCGGAAGGTGGCGGCGCCGCCGCCCGGAAGGCGCCGCCCGCCTGACGACGGTCGCGGAACGCTGGCTGGCGGCGTCCGGCCCGGACCCCGACCCACGGGTCCCGGCACAGGGTCACGCGACGGCCGCCAGCGGGCCGGTCCCGGACACGACCGGCCACCCCGGCTGACGCACCCGCCGACCGGAGACCGTCTCCCGGGCCCTGCGCAAGACCCGTCGCGGCGCGCGGCGAAGGGCCGGACCCAGGTGCACGAGATCACGAGCCGCCACCCCGAACCACCAACCCCCTGGGCGGTGACCCAGGTGCACGATCTCGAGGGAGTGCCGCCCCGTGGTGTGTGGGGGAGGCGCTTGACAGGGGTGGCAGGCTGGACCGGAGGCAGGCCCGGGCCGGAGGTGGCCGAAGGCCAGGGCGAAGCCCCAAAGCCTCCGGGGTG
>NZ_JBIVNX010000055.1:0-49600 GCF_044753805.1 Streptomyces sp. NPDC093225 | reverse complement strand
CCCGCGGAGCGGGTCCCTACGCGCTGCGCGCGTAGGAGAGAACCACCTCACTGCGCTCGGTGGGGCCCGGCTTCGCCGGGCTGGTGCCGGCCCTTCGGGCCGGAGTCCTGCGCTGCGCTCCGGACTGTTCGGGGTTCCGCTGCGCTCCACCCCGAACTGCCTGCTTCGCAGGCATGAATGACCCCGTTTCACGGGGCCCGGGCCTTCGGCCCGTCGGGCGGGCTCGCTCCGCTCCCCCACCCGGATCCTTCCGGCTGCGCCTCCAGGACCAGCCCACTCCGCGGGCAGCTGACTGCAGAGGAGGTGGCGAAGGGTCAGGACCGCCCCACGACCGGCGAGATGGTTCCGCTGCGCTCCACCATCCCTTGCAGCAGGGCCCTTCCCACTGCAAGGGATGCAGCGTTGGTGACCTATCGCATCGTCCGGCTGTTAAGCCGATCATGAAACCCTCACTGCGCACCCTCACCGCGATCGCTCTCGCGGGCGCCGCCCTCTCCCTCGCCACACCAGCCCACGCCACCACCCAAGACACTCCCTCCCCCACGAACCCCGCGGGCACGAAGTCGGCGTGCTTCTCCCTCAGCGGGCCGTTGCAGCTCGCCACGGAACCCGCCGACGAGCTCGTCGAGGCCCTCGCCGAGCTCCTCGGTGTGGACCTGGGCGAGGAACCCGTGGAGAAGATCATCACGTGCTGGGGAGCGATCCCAGACGACCTGCTGCCCAAGCCCCCCGTGCCGCCGACCCCCTACCCGCACCCCTGACCTGACAGCCCCCGCCACTCCCCCACGGTCTGTCTCCACCAGTGCTGCGCACCGGCGGAGACAGACCGTTCGCATGCCGTGCGCACCTCACGAGAGGTACAGTCAGCAGTGCACCACCTTGAGATGCACTGTGTTGTATCCCGAGAATCTGAGCCCTACCTGCGCGGGTGTTTTTCAGCGGAGTGACGAATGTCGAAAGCCAGTGAAATTACGCTCCGACCTCATCAGGAGGAGGCTGTGGAGGCCATCGTCCGAGGTCTCGATATTCCGCTGGGGAAGCGTGTGCCGAGGGAGGGTCTGCGGGCCACGGTGGTGGCCGCGTGCGGGACCGGGAAGACGCACATGGCGGCTGCGGCCGCGCTCCGGCTGGCTCGGGGCGGGCGGGTCCTGGTGCTGCTGCCCACCCTGGACCTCCTGATCCAGACCGCCCGGGAGTGGCGTACGGCCGGCCATACCGGGCCGGCGGTGGCGGTCTGCTCGCTGGAGGACAACGCCGAGCTCTACGGGCTCCAGGTCCGCTCGACGACGTCGGCGCCACAGCTCGCGCTGTGGCACGGACGGGGGCCGGTGACCGTCTACGCCACCTACGCCTCCCTGCCCGTGATCGCCGAAGCCCACCGCGGGGAGTACGGGCTGCCGATGGAAGCCTTCGACCTGGCGGTCGTGGACGAGGCGCACCGCACCTCGGGGTCGGCGGGGAAGGCGTGGGCGGACGTGCACCGCCAGGAGGTCATCCCGGCGCGGCGCCGGCTGTACATGACGGCCACCCCTCGGATCTGGGCGGAACGGCCGCCCAGGACGCGGGCGCAGGAGCTGGAGCAGGCCGAGGAGCGGCGGCGGGAAGAGGAGGAGCGGCGGCGGAAGGCGGAGGCCGAGGGCCGGGTCTATGTGCCGCGGTCGCGGTGGGACCGGCTCCCGAAGGAGATGGCCTGCTCCATGGATGACGTGCGGGTCTTCGGGCCGGTGGTCTACGAGCTGTCGCTGGCCGATGCCATCGCCCGCGGGCTTTTGGCGAGGTATCAGGTCGTGGTCGCCGAGCTGGTCGACCCGGTCGTCACCCCGCAGAGGCTCTACAGCGAGGAACGCTGGGAGGAACGCCTGCGCGGCCAGCGCCTGGCCGCCGTGCAGACGACGCTGCTGGAGACCATGGCCGAGCACGATCTGAAGACCACCATCACCTTCCACCACCGCACCGTCGAAGCCGAGGCCTTCGCCGAAGGCCTCGACCGGGTCGCGGCCCGGCTCCACGCCGTCGACCCCGTACGGCACCCCGCCACCGTGTGGGCGGGGTGGCTGCGCGGGGAGCACGAGGCCGAGCACCGGGCCGCCGTGCTCGCCGACTTCGGCCGCCGGGCCGGCCGCGCCGTGCTCGCGAATTGTCGCGTTCTGGGGGAAGGCGTCGATATCCGGGCAGTGGACTCGGTGGCCCTCATCGACCCCAAGGGATCCGCCGTCGACATCGTCCAGGCCATCGGCCGGGCGCTCCGCCAGAAGCCCGGCGAGGGCAAGATGGCCACCCTGATCGTTCCCGTATTCTTGCGGGAGGACGAGAATCCCGAGGACATTCTCACGTCGAAGTCGTATGGGCCCCTTATTCGGGTTTTGAATGGGCTCAGGGCGCATGATGAGCGTGCTGTGGAAATGCTTGCAATTCCTCAGGAGAACCAGAAGCGCATCGTTCAGCCGTCGCCTCTGGTCGGGAAGGCGCCCGCCGAGGGCGAGGAGGAGGACCGGCTGCTGCTCCGGTTCGCGGTCCCCCGGGATCCGGCGCTGATCGCGAAGTGGATCAGCTACCAGGTCTTCAACACCGAGCGGCAGGACTGGCGCCGGGGCGTGGAGGCGGCCTTCCGGTACCGCGAGCGCGAGGGCGACCTCCAGGTGCCCTACGAGCACGCCGAGGGCCCGTACCCGCTCGGGCGGTGGCTCTCCGACCAGCGCAGGGCGTTCCGGGCCGGGCAGATGACCGGGGAACGGGCGGCCGAGCTGGAGGGGCTCGGGATCGTGTGGGACACCGCCGACGCCGCGTTCGAGGAGAACCTCGCCGCCGCCCGGGCCTACCACCGGCTGCACGGCACCCTGGCCGCCCCGCGGGGCGCGGCGATCCTCGACGTACAGGTCGGGCAGTGGCTGACGAACGTGCGCCGGCCCGGCGGGCTCGGGAAGGACCCGGTGCGCGCGGAGCGGCGGGCGGCGGCCCTGGCCGCGATCGACGAGGACTGGAACCCTGCCGTACGCGGGTGGACGGTGGACTGGCAGCGGCACTACACCTACCTCACCCAGCTCCTCCACGAAGGCGCCCGCCTGAAGGCCATCACACCCGGGGTGACCCGGCACGGCGAGGACGTCGGCCGCTGGCTGGCCACCCAACGCCGGGACTGGAACCGGCTGAACACCGAGCAGCAGACCCGCCTCGGGAAGCTGGGCGTCACCCCGGCACGGGCCGTACGCGCCCACAGCGCGCCCGCGAAGACGAGCGCGGCCTCCACGTCCGGACGCGGTGCGGAAGCCTTCCACAAAGGCCTCCAGGCCCTCGCCCAGTACCTCGAACGGGAAGGCGGGGGCGCTCCGGGGCGCTCGCACGTCGAGCGCCTCCCGGACGGGAGTGAGCACCGTACGGGGGTGTGGCTGGCCAACCAGCGGCAGCGGCGCGACCGGCTCGACCCGGCGCAGCTCGAAGCGCTCGCCGGGCTCGGGCAGGAGTGGGCGAGGTAACTCGACTTGGCCTTCCCCGACAAGGGCCGGTCTCCGACTCCTCCCGGTTTGCAGCAGCCCCTGGCGATGGTGACTGCCATCCAGCGTGATCGTTTACTCCGGCATGACCAACACAGCACGGACTCTGGCGGTTCTGGCCCTGACGACCATGGCGATCACCCTCCCCGCCACAGCACACGCAGCCGACAATGACCCAGCCCCGATCCCGTTCCCCAATCCCGTGGGCCCGATCCTCGACCTCGCGGCCGACGGGGCAACGGGGGTCGTACGGCTCTGGAGCTTCACCACAAACACGAACCAGCTCTGGAAGCTTGAGCCCGTTGGGAGCCTGACACCCTTCCCCCGGTAAAGGGGCCTGCCCGGGCGGTCGGCATCACCTGGCGCGGTCTTACCCGCGAAAGCCCCCGGCCGGGAGTGAGCACCGTACGGGGGTGTGGCTGGCAACCAGCGGCAGCGGCGCGACCGGCTCGACCCGGCGCAGCTCGAAGCCCTCGCCGGGCTCGGGGTGGGGTGGGCCGCCACGTGAGTCCCGGCCGTCACCGGCCCCTTCGGGGGTGACGGCCGGAGCAGGCCTACGAGCCGTCCAAGGCGCCGCGCAGCCGGCGCGCGAAGGGCCAGGCGATGACCAGCACGCCCGCGATCTGGAGCCACAGCGCTCCGAGCCCCTGCGCCCACCACCGCACGAGCGGCGCGGACGCGGGCGCGGCGCCGTCGGCCAGCCAGTAGCTGAGCTGGCCCAGCCCCAGGAGGAGCAGCCCCACAGCCAGGAAGGCCACCTCACGCGCCTTGAACACCTTCACTCAACTCCCCTTCGTGGTCACAATGTGACGTTCCGTAAGCAGGTCACCGTACTCCTTCCGGCACCGTGGCGCCGGATGCTGTGTACGGTCCCGGCTACGGATGGGCTCCAGGCCCGCCGCCCGCCTCGCGGGCGGCATGGCGCTGGACCTCCTCCGAAGGCGTGACCAGCGGGCCGGTCGGCGGCGGAGCGGGCTGCGGCCGGTACACCGCGCCCCGGTACAGGAAGACCACGCCGACCAAGCCGCCCAGGACCGTCAGGACGAAGTCCGCCTCCACCAGCCCGAGGTGGCCTGCCCGCCAGCCCGCCGCGACCAGGGCACCGGCCAGCAGCAGGCCCTCGACGCCCATCCGGTCCCGGGCGGGCAGCCTCCACCAGGCCGCCCGTCCCCGCTCCGCCCACGCACCGATACCCCGCCGTCCCGGGGCTGTGGCCGTCATCGGCCCCGTCCCGAGGTCCTGGTGGGGGCAGCCTGCTGCCGGTGCGCGGGCACCGCAGGCTCCGAGGGCGCGGCCTGGCCGGGGGCTGCGCCGGTGGGGGTGGTGGTGGAGCGGGAGCGGGCGGCGGAGGCGGAGGCGCGGGGGCCGTCAGGAATCGGGGCACCGGGCGGGGTGGTCAGGGCGCGCAGGGTCGCGCCGACCATGCGGCCCGCGAGCTCGCCGGGCGGGCCCTGCTCCCAGGCGGGGTTGTCCATCAGCCCGGCCTTCAGCCGGGCGCGCAGGCCTTGCTCGCCTTCCGGGCCGCGGGCGACGTCGGCCATGCGGGCCGCGAGCAGGGGCCAGGCCCGGGTGGAGACCAGCAGGGCGGTCTCCCGTTCGGAGCCGATGTAGTCCTGCGCGATGGTCACCAGGTGGCTGTTCGCCGCCCCGCTGACGCCGAGCTGCTCAAGGGCGGCGGGCCGGTCGGACAGGTCGAGGTCGTTCGGAACGGTCAGGCCTTCGGTCAGCGGCCCCCACATCGCGCGGGCGTCCGCGCTCACCACCACCGGCTCCGGGGCCGGGGCCGGGGCCGGATCGGGAGCAGCGGGGGCGGCTGCCGGTGCGGCGGGGGCCGACGGGTTGGGGGCGGGGGCGGGCCGGGCGGCGGGCACCCCGGCCGCGGTCGCGGGTCCGGCTGCCGGTGCGGCGACGCCCTGCTGGGCCAGGAGCGCGGCGACGGCCTGGTCGACGCCGATGCCCTGGCCGTGCGCGGCGGTCAGGAACCCGGTGACGTCGACACCTTGCTGGTCGAGGTGGGCCATCTTGGCGGCCATGTCCGGCCAGGCCGGGGAGGACAGGATCGCGTCGCGCACCAGGCCCTCGGGCATCGCCTGCTTGAGCAGGTCGGCCCACCGGTCGGTGCCCGCCGCGCTGATGCGCGCGGCGTTGGCTTCCACCGCCTGATAGACGGTCTTCGCGGCCTGGCCGAGCTGGGGCAGGAACGTGGTCAGGTTGACGCCGGCCCTCTGCAGCAACACCATCTGCCCGGCCATCTGCGGCCAGTCCTGCCCCGACATCAGGTCGGCGAGCACCCCCTCGTCGAGCAGCGGGCGCAGCGCGTCGGCGGCCCAGCCCGGGGCGAGCTTCTCCTCGCCGTCGGCGAGTTCGGCCTCCTCGCCCTGGCGGAGCTTCTGGGCGGCGCGGCGGACGGCGTCGGAGATGGTCAGCATGAGCCGGAAGGCCGCCGCGGCGGTCTGCGCGGCTTCGGCCATCGACTCGGCGAACGGATCGACGGCGGCGGGGTCGGGTGCGGGGGTGGACACGACAGGGCTCTCCTCGCGGGGGTCAGCGGGACTTCCCCGAACCCGGCTTGGGCGGGCCGGGAGCACGGGGCGGCACACCGGTAACGGCGCCGGGCGCGGTCGGGCCACGGCCCGCCGCCGGTGACGTCCGCGCGGTACGCGCCGGACCCGGCCGCTTCGGGGGCGCGCCAGCCACGGCGGCGGCCTCACGCAACAGCCGTCCAGCGTCGGCCGCGGCCTTCGCCTGCGCGCGGTGGGCCTGGGCCTCGTGCCACAGCCGGGAGGCCTCCACCGCCTCCACCAGCGCCACCAGGAGGGTCAGGACCACCATCGCCCCGCCGCCCCGAGCAGTGCGCGGGGCCCGCTCCAACGCGCGCGCCGACGCCCGCCATCCCGCACGCGCCCGGCCCTCCAACGACCGCTCGCCCGGCGCCCGGCCGGCTTGCTCGAAGGCATCCGCCGCCGCCACGAGCCGCTCGCGAACAGCTGCCGGGGCGTGCGCGGCCGCGGCCACCAGGAGGTCGCCGAGCGCGGCCACATCACCCGCGCCCTCCGCGCGGCCGGAGCGGGCGAGCGCGACCGCCGCCTCCCGCACCAGGCGCTCCGCCGCCGTCCAGTCCGCCGGACCGACAGCGGGCTCGAAGCGCTCCCGTACGCGGGGCAGCGACAGGTCGTAGGCGAGGGAACTCCCCGAGAACCAGACGGGCCGGCTACCGGCGTCGGCGCGGTCGCCGGGGAGCGCGACCGCGTACCCGAGCAGGACACCAGCCTCGTCGCGGCGCTCCCGTACGCGAAGGCCCGCGTCCCGCAGCCGCTCCAAGAAGTCGGTGTCGGTCCCGGCGAGCGCGGCCGCGGTGCGGACGGTGCGCTGGAGGGACTGCCGGGCGGTCTCCACAAGGCCGCGCCGGTCCGCCTTCGCCAGCTCCCCCGTCGAGGGGCGGCGCACCGCGGTGCGGTCCTGCGGCGACATCGGCGTCAGGCCCCAGCGGGCCTCAAACTGCCGGGCGACGGCGTGCATCGCGAGGATGTCCCCGCGCAGCCTAGGCTGCCGGCCGTCCACCCGGGCCAGGGTCGCCACGAGGTGAATGTGGTCCGGAGCGTGGCGCACCGCGATCCACCGGCAGGCCTGTTCGTCGCCGTACGGGGCGATGCCCGCCGCGTCCACCATCGCCGCCGCGACCTCCGCCCACTCCTCGTCCGACAAGACCCGGTCACCGGCGTGGTTGCGGACCGAGACGTGCCACACGTGCTGGGGCGGGCGCGCCCCGCGCAATGCCTCCACGGGGGCGTCCAGGAGGTCCGCCAACTCCCCCAGACCCATCCGGTCCGGCTGCCGCACTGGACACGGCAGGTGGGGATCCCAGGCGGTCACCAGGTGGGGGTCGGTGTGCTCGTCGCGCTTGCCCGGACCGAAGAGATACTCCAGCAACGTGTACGTGTCGTCGCCCATGTCCGGCTTCTTCGGCATCACGTGCGGGCCCGCCTCTCCCGCATCACCGCCACCGTCGCCTCATCAATCCGCACCACCGCCGCACGGGCGTCAGCCAGAACCTGCTCCAGCCCCGTCCCGGCCGTGCCGTCGGCGCCGAGAGCATCCAGGCGGACCGTGATCTCCCGCAGGCCGGCACGCGCCCGAACGAGCTCGCGCAGGACGTCGGCCCGGTCCGCGGAGACCGGCACCAGCACCTGCTGCGCGACCGCCATCACCTGCTGCCCCACCCACCCCGCCGCCGACATCCCCTCACGCCCGGCGGCCGCACGGACGACCGCCAACTCCGCCGGTGTGAACGCCACACCCACCCGCTCCGACCGCCGCTCCCCCGACTCCCGCTCACGCCGGCGGCCACCCACACCAGCCACCACCCCACCACCCCATCTCGACCACACCAGGACACCGGAAAACGGTCCGCAGGCCCGGAACCAAAACAAGACTAGTCAGCGCCTAATGTTCCATTCCGCACTAACTGGCTGCCAATTTCTAATGCCTGAAAAATCCTCCCAGCCCACCGCACGCACCCCTGCCGAAATCACCCCGCAGGCAGCCCACAACCACCCCAACCAGCGACCCCGCGAAGAAACCCAACCCCCGCACCACCAGCCACACCACACCCCCACCACACCCCGCGCCCACGCCCACGCCACGCCCCCGCCACGCCCCACGCCCACACCGCACCCACCAACCACAACCCCACCAACCACCCCCACCACCAACCCCACCCCCACACAGACACACGGCGACTCCGCATTTGGGGGCACCTTTCCCTTGAGTGCTGAAATGCTAAAAAATAGCGGAGGGGAAAGAGTCCTGAAGGTTCTCACGAATCCCTCGTGGAACCTAGGAGAAATTCAGCCCATGACACGTCAGGGTGATCTCGACCCGAGACCCGTAACGCAGGGAACCTCCTGGAGTTTTCCCGTTTCATGAAACGGATTATTTTTGCGAGTCTCCTAGCTCTTGCGCCACTCGCTGCGGCATCTGCTCACGCGGCGGCTGTTCCGATGTCCGCTCCGGTGGCGGTGGCCGAGTGGAACAGCTGTGGCTACCAGCCGACCACCAACCTCAAGTTCCGCACCGGGCCGACGAAGAACCACACGGCCGTCGGCATCCTGACTCCGAAAGACTCCATCCACATCCTGCGGGAGAGGAACGGCTTCTACGAGGTTGAGCTCGATGGCGCCTCGGAGACCGGCCTCAAGTGGGGGACGAAGGGGTGGATCACCAAGCACGTGAAGCCTCACGTGTGCATGACACTCGACTAGGTCTGTTGCGAAAGTGATCTTGTTCGTTGGTGATCACTGGCTGTGCGGTGTCTGGATTTGACGAACCCGGCTTGAGTCGCTGCTGCCGCGGGGTATCAAGCCGGACCGGCCGCAAGTGTGGACGCGGCAGCAGCTGATAGACGGCATAGGGTGGCGGACCCGGACCAGTGCTCCCTGTCGGGACGTGCCCGAGCGGTATGGGCGGTTGGACCGGGTCTATGACCTGTCTCGGCGCTGGCAGAGGGACGGCACCTGGGCCCGCATCCTGATCCAGCTCCAAAGCCGAGGCGGACGCGAAGGGTCTGATCACCCAGACGGACTCGTAAGAGCACGAAGTACAAGCTGATCGCCGTCTTCGAGCCCTTGCGCCAGGTCACGGCCCGGCCGCTGCCGCGTCCTGCGGTCATTGGGGCGCCGCACCGCAGTTCACCGAATCATGGCCCGGATCCGCGTGGCCCGAACCGGCGGCGGGCACCCCCGTACCAGGCCGGACCACGTCAGCGGCGAGAAGGCATGCAGCCCACCCGCAACCGCAGCCATCTGCGAAGACGCCAGATCAAACACACGATCCCAGAACCGAAAGACCAGCGGGCCAACCGCAAACGCCGTGGCAGCAAGGGCGGCTGGCCCACCGGCTTCGACAGGGATCTCTACAAGCGCAACGAAGTCGAGCGGACGATCGACCGGCTCACCACCGAGCCGTAGCCACCCGATACGACAAGCGTGCCTACGTCTTCCACGGCACCGTCACCACACCCGCCTCTGGCTCCGCTAATGATCCGGACAGAACCGAGCAGGGGTGCGTGAGTAGCGACTCGAAGGAGTGTGGCTGCTCAAACGAGGCTGTTGTAGGCCTTCCACCTACTGCTGACCTTGCTGCGGGTTGCGAAGGGCGTGGAGTTGGCACCGGTGCCCTTGTACAGCCACAGCACGCCGGCGGTGTCGCGGGCGACGAGGTCGGGCTTGCCGTTGTCGGTCACGTCACCTACGACGGACAGGGCGTTGTACTGCTGCCAGCCGCCGCCGATCTTCGTGCGGGTGGTGAAGGGAGTGGTGGTCTTGCCGGTGCCCTTGTACAGCCAGAGCACACCGTTGTTGTCTCGGGCGAGCAGGTCGGGCTTCCCGTCTCCGGTCAGGTCTGCGGAGCCGGTCAGCTGGTTGTACTGCTGCCAGCCGCTACCGATCTTGGTCCGGCCAGCGAAGGGGGCGGTGGGCTTGCCAGTGCCCTTGTGCAGCCAGAGCAGACCGTTCTTGTCCCGGGCAATCAGGTCGGAGAACGTGTCTCCGTTGAGGTCGCCTGCCCCGGCAACCGTGTTGTACGTATTCCAGCCAGTGCCGACCTTCGTGCGGGCCTTGTACGGGTGCTGGTAGTCGAACTGTCGCTGGTAGTACCAGAGGGTTCCGCTGCCATCGCGGGCGACGAGGTCTCCGCGGCCGCGCTCCATGGCAGCGGGGGTGGCGTTGGGCAAATAGTTGAGGTCCTCGCTGACGGGTTCGAGCTTGGTTATTTGGCTGTACGCCTGCCATCCGCTGCCGATGCTGCTGCGTGAAGTGAAGGGTGCAGTTGCTTTGCCCGTGCCGCGCTGTCGGTAGAGGGTCCCCGCGACGTCGCGGGTGAGCAGGTGGTGTCGGGGGCGCAGGGCGCCGGTGCCTGCGGTGAAGGTGGCTTCGCGGTTGAGTTCGCTGCCGTACGGGGCGAGGTCGTAGATGTCGTGGACGACATGGGTTTCCAGGCGCCAGGTGTCCATGCCCGTGGGGGCGGTCAGGGTGTACTCGATGGTGTGGTCGCCGGCGCTGACCTTGCACTCGAGGTTGTTGACGAGTTGCATGATGCGGTGGGTCTCGAACCTGCATGAGGCGCCCGAGCTGGTGGTGACGTTGGTGATGCGCACGTCGTCGTGGCGCCAGAAAGGCTGACCGTCGGCAGTGAGGTAGTAGGTGTTTACATTGCCGGGGTCGGTGGCGTGGATGCGCAGCCTGTGCCGTGCGGAACGGCCGGCGGGCACGGGAGGGGTGTCGAAGGCGACGGTGTTGCGTGCGGCGGCTGTGGCCGGGGTGACGACGTTGAGCAGCGCGTGGCCGTGCGTGGCGTCTACCGGGGCGTTCTCGGCGTTCTGCACGGACTGCACGGCGGCGGCGACGCTCTCGCCGTAGGGCACCCACGCGTAGCCGAAGTGGACCGTGGTGCTGCGTGCTGTGGGGGCGATGGAGTAGTCGAGCTTGCTGTACCCCTCGAGCAGTGGGCGCTCGCAGGTGTAGACACCATGGGTGCCCTTTACGGCCTCGCAGTCGGTGTACTGGAGTTTGAACGTGTTGGGGAGCATTCCATCCGCGGTGGTGGTGCCGGTGAGGGCCTTGGTCGCGACGGCGATGACCATGGTGCCGCGGGCATTGAGCCCGGAGATGTGCTGGGGTTCTGCCAGCCAAGAGGCGCCCGGTGCCGCAACTTGATTGGCCGCGGTGAAGGCGAGCGGGATGTCGGCGGCGGCGGCCGGGGTCAGGGCCAGGGTTGCGCTGACACACGCGGCGACCGTTGTTGCTGCAGCGGTGTATCGAAGGGGCGTACGCAAGGGGGAGACTCCTACTCGGATGCCCCCGGCCAGTGGGCCGGGGGCATTGTGACGCGAGATTATTGGGCGAGTGGCTTAGAACAGGCCGGTGATGGCCGTGCTCCAGGAGCCGGTCCCGACCAGCTGTGGAGATCGGTGGGTGGTCGTGCCACCGGGGTAGAAGAGAAGGCAGCCGGTGGGACAGGTGGTGCTGGCTGTACTTCCATCGCTCTTGACGTAGGGCACAACAGCGTCGGGGTCAGCGGACGTCGTGGCCCACAGGTCACCTGCCGACTCGCCCGGGGTAGGGACGAACCGCTTGTATGGAGTGGGGACGCCAGCGACGGTTTCGGTAAAGGCCTTGACCGTCCCCTGAATGTTGCCGGCGGAGGTCAGCAGAGGCCTGCTGGCCGCGTGCCAGCCACCGTTGCCGTAGACCGTCTTGGCGTCGAAGTCGATGCTCCAGACGCCGCTGGGGCTCTTCTCACCAGGGAAGAGGATGAGGTCGTGGTCGATCTCATCCCGCGCGAGGATGTCCTTGATCCCATCGCCGTTCTGGTCGCCGACTGCGAGGATCGTGCGGGTCAGCCATCTAGACCCGTTGCCGATGCGCCTTGCGCCATCCCCCAGGTCGAAGGGAGCCGTCTGGTTGGGGGTGAAGTCCGCGCGCGTCTTGCCGGGATACAGGTAGAGGTCGCCGTCGGTGCACGCGTCGTCAGTGCACTGGACCGTCACCAGATCGTTTCCCTTGGCGTATCCGCTGTCGGCGCGCTCGTCGATGTCACCAGGAAGGATCATCTGCCGAACGCTCTTCCAACCGCCAACGTTTCCAGAGCTTGAGGGCGGGTTGAGTACGCGGCGCGTCGAGTAGCGAGGCTCGCCCCGACCGTTGCCGGGATACAGGTAGATGTTGTTGTCACTCAGGCGCGCGATGACGTCTTCGTAGCCGTCGACGGAGAGGCCGGGATCGGTCAGGTTGGTGAAGTCACCACCATGAGCGATGAGAGCGCCGCTCCAGCCTGCGGTGCCAACGAAGACGGCAGGGGCGACCTTGCCGGTGCCGTCGCCGCCATAGAGGCGCAGGCGCCCGCTGGTGTCGGTGGCGAGAGCGTCGCCGTAGCCATCGCCGTCGAGGTCCCCAAGCCGGTCATGCTTGTAGTTCGCCGTGTTTGGGGTTTCCCCGGGTTCGTAGACGACCTCAGCCTTCGTCGTACTGAGGATGGTGGTGTCTGCGGCGCCGTCGGTCGGTGAGTGGTTGCCCGCTTGGTCGTAGGCAAGCACGTAGAGGATGCTGTTCGGATAGCCGACCGGCATTACGTCGATGGTGGCCGTGTAGCCGCTGGAACCGACTGGGACCCAGTTACCGTTGGAGCAACGAGTGCTCGACACGGAGATCGAGTGGTCCATGGCCCAGCAGAACCCCGCGAGGTCGCCGGCCTGGTTGTGCAGCTTGAGCCGGACCGGGGTGCGCGCCTGGAACCTGGCGCCATCCGGAATGGGGTCGCCAGCCTCTGTCCACACGTCGACGCCGTACTTGGGGCCGATCCTGTCGACAGTGAAAGAACAGTCGGACGTGTAGGCGCTGGCCGGACCCTCTCCGTCAGTGGCACGAACCTTCCACTTGTAGGTGCCGTTGACCAGGTCCTGGGCATGGACTGTGGCAGTAGCGGTCTGGCCACTCGCCACTGTCTTACTGCCGTAGCTGACTGGGACGGCCTTCCCGCTGGAGTCGGTGACGACAAACTCGGATGTGACCGTGCCTCCGTCCCGGTCGCGGAGCCGGGCGGTCATGGCGAGGCCACTGTTTCCGATGGAACCACCGCACGGCACCAACTTGTTGCCGTCGCCGCCGGGAGTCCACGTTCCCTCGAAGGCATCAGCGTCGAGGACCTCGGGTTTGAAGTTGTAGGTGATCTCAAGGGCCGGGTGGTTGCGGAACCGCTTGTAGCTGTTGACGTTACCCCGGTACGAGAGGGGGGTGCGCATGCCCAGGACGAGGGGGTCCCAGCCCTTGTCAGCTGCTTCCTGGACGTATGCGGTCAGTGCCGCGGACTTGAAGTCGTGGCCAGGGGTGTCGGGGCAGAAGTACTTGTTGAAGTCGGCGAAGGAGTCGGCGTCGAGTTTGGAGCCCCAGTAGTTGTCCTGGTTGTTCCAGGTGGGCATGGGGTCGAGCTTCTTGGCGCTCCACAGCTCGGTGGGGCCGGCCGCCGAGGCGTCGCAGCCCCAGGTGTGGGTCAACTCGACGGCGAACGTGACGTCGGTGATGGTTGCCCCGTACAGCCCCGTGGTGTCCATGGCGAAGAAGGAGCTGGTGTCGCCGGAGCCGTTGTAGCCGACCCGCGGCTCGTCGGCAGGGTTGTCGGAGTGCCAACCGATGCCGTTGGGGTAGGCGTCGTTCGGGGTGTCGGAGTAGACGACGTACCACCCATCGGTGCCACCGCCGGTGAAGACCGGGTCGATGACCAGGGGGAACTGGTCCGCGGATGCCAGCAGGCCCGCATCCGGGGTCAGGGTGAGGGTGGATCCCGTGACGTCCGCGGCGACGGGGGCACTCTCAGCCTTCGAGGCGCCGCCTTCGGTCTCGGGGGCGTCGGCCACCGGCATGGCCGCGTTGCTCAGGGTGGACTGCGTACTTCTGGCCGGCGTCGCCCCGCCCACGGCCTTGTTGTCGGTCGTGGCTGGGGACGGGTTCGGTGCGTCCGCCGCAGCGGGGGGCTGCTCCCACATCTTGGGCTGCGGGGCCTTGAAGACGACGTTCCCTTGCGCGTCCTTGGCCAGCAGGACGTCCCCAGGCGTGTCGTCGAGGGTCACGCCGTGAGACTCGATCCCCAGTTTGATGGTCTTGAGCGCGGGGTTGGCGGCAGCCTGCGGGGTCTTGACGATGAGGTGCTCGGCGAAGCCGTCGACGTCCGCGGTCAGCTTCAGGTCCACGTCCGGCAGCACGGACTTGTAGAGCGCGGTGTTACCCTCCACCACCGGCTCCGGCAGCGGGGCCGGCCAGGTCAGCGCCAGGCTCTTGCCATCGCGCTTCATGGTGACCAGGGGGGCGGTGCCGCCGGTGGAGAAGGAGATGCCGAAGGTGGCGGCCTTGGGACCGAGGGTGCCGTCTTCGCGGCGTTCGACCTGCGGATCCGTCCTGCGCCAGGTGAGGTCGGCGCGCGTCCAGACCGGGTCAGCGTACTGACGACGCGTCATAGAGCCGTCGGGGTTGGCGAAGGTCTCCGCGTATTCCTCGCGGCGGTCAACGATCTCGATGCGGTGTCCGGCCTTGGCGGCCAGGGTGAACGCCTCTGCTTCGGACGCCGAGGTGACCTGCTGTTCCGCTTCGGCCGTGGACTCGGTCGTCGTGTCGGCCGCCGCAGCAGGGCTGAAGGTGGTGAGGGCAGCCGCAGGGAACGCCAGGGCGAGGAGTATCGCCAGGGGACGTCTGGAGCGGCTACCGCGAGAGGTGGTCTGTCTCATGCGCGGCGCTTTCTCAATGCGTAAATTGCTGGAGCGGTAGCACATTACGCAAGGGATCAGCGAATTGCGAAGCGAGCCATTCAGCGGGTGGAGTATCTCCGAAAGGTCCGATTGAGACCTGTAGATGATCTATCGTTGCGGTTCATGACGATGCATCACAGAGCAAGAACCTGCAGGTCAGAGTGTTGTCAAGATCACTCTTGCCCTAAAGGTGGCAAACATGTTGGATGCGGAGGCTAGTTATCTGTTTTTCAATTTGGGGTGGGGTATGCATACCGGCCGTCCATTTTTCCGCGAGCAATTCAGGGGGCGGGGGTGGATCGGTGAGAGACGGCGGCGAATGCGTGCGTCCGTCGTCAGCGTCACCGCGACGGCTCTGACCGTCTCACTGCTGTCCGGACCCGCTTGGGCCGGCCCCGCGGCCGCGTTCAAGCCGCGCGCCGTGGAGAAGATGAAGTCCGTCGACGGGCACGACCTCGCACCGAGGAAGCCCAAGGCGCCTTCTGCTTCCGCGGCCCGGACGAAGTGGAAGCCCTCAGCAGTGCACTGGCCTGCGGCCGCCAGCCGTGAGGTCCTCCTGTCACATCCAGCCGGCTGGATCAAGGGAGCAGCGCAGGAGGCCGGCGCTCTCTCTCCAGCTGAGGGACTGCCGGTGAAGGTAGCCTCGATCGATGGCAGGGGGCAGCGTAGGGGCGTGACCCCGCCGGGCAAGGTGCGCGTGAGCGTGGCCGACCGGCGCGCCACGGTGAAGGCGGGCGTTAAGGGCGTACTGCTTTCGGTGCAGCGTGCGGATGGCTCCGCCGCGCCCGGCACGGCGCGCGTGGAGCTCGACTACAAGGCCTTCCGCGATGCATATGGTGGCGGCTGGTCGTCCCGCCTTCGGCTGATGAGCCTTCCTCCCTGTGCGCTCACCACCCCGGACAAGCCCGAGTGCCAGGAGCGCACCCCACTCGACACGCACAACGACAGCAAGTCCGGCACGCTCACAGCGACAGTTGCCCTGCCGATGGCCGCGGCGCCCGCCAAGGGACAAGCAGCCTCCCCGTTCGTGGCGCAGACCGGCGGGACGGCGCTCCTGTCCGCCGAGGCCGGCACGTCCGGAGACGAGGGTTCCTTCAAGGCGACCTCGCTGGCGCCGAGCGGCTCGTGGTCGGCCGGCGGGAACTCCGGAAGCTTCGGCTGGAACATCCCGATCGGCGTCCCAGCAGCACCGGGTGGTCTGGCTCCGAAGATCAACCTGTCGTACAGCTCCTCCGCGATCGACGGCCGCACGGCGTCGACCAACAACCAGGCCTCCTGGATCGGTGAGGGCTGGGACTACTCGCCCGGCTTCGTCGAGCGGACGTACGCCGCCTGCGAGAACGACAAGCAGGACGGTGCCAACAACACCGAGAAGGTCGGCGACCTCTGCTGGAAGTCGGAGAACGCCACCCTGTCGCTCAACGGCTCCAGCAACGAGTTGGTCTGGGACGCGGGCAAGAAGCTCTGGAAGCTCTCCGGTGACGACGGCTCCCACGTCGAGCGGCTCTACGACTCCGCAGACAACGGATCCGGAGACGAGGACTTCGAGTACTGGAAGGTCACCACGACCGATGGTACCCAGTACTTCTTCGGCAAGAACCGCCTGCCCGGCTGGACCACCGGCAAGCGTGAGACGAAGTCCGTCAACACCGTCCCCGTCTTCGGCAACCACGACGGCGAGCCCGGCCACGCGAGCACCTTTGCCTCCTCCGACGAGCAGCAGGGCTGGCGCTGGAACCTCGACTACGTCGTGGACCCGCACGGCAACGCGATGGCCTACTACTACACCAAGTACGTCGGCTACTACGCCAAGAACAAGAAGCTCGACAGCCCGGCGGCCTACACGCGCGACAGCGTCCTGACGCAGATCGACTACGGCCTGCGAGACGGGCACATCTACGACACGGCCAACCCGGCCGGCCGCGTCACGTTCGGCCTGGTCGACCGCTGCGACGCGGAGGACTGCACCCTCGACGAGGCGCACAAGGCCGACTGGGGCCCGGACGTTCCCGTCGACCTCCTGTGCACCAGCGGCACCCAGTGCACCATGGCCGCGCCGAGCTTCTGGTCCACTCGGCGCCTGAAGACCATCTACACGTACTCCCTCGTCGGCACCACCCTCACGTCCGTCGACAGCTGGACCCTGACCCAGTCGTGGCCTGCCACAGGGGACACCGCGAACGCCAGGCGCGCGCTCTGGCTCAACTCCATCCAGCGCACCGGACGAGCGGGCGGCCTGGGCGACCTGACCCTTCCCGCCACGACGTTCGAGGGCACCCCCATGCCCAACCGCGTCGACGCCGCGGACGGCAAGCCGCCACTGAACAAGTACCGCATCACCAAGATCACGAACGAGACCGGTGGCCAGACGCTGGTCACCTACAGCCCCACCGAGTGCACTACCTCCGCCCTCCCCACGGCTGACAAGAACACCAAGCGGTGCTACCCGTCGTGGTGGACGCGCGACGGGGCCACGGATCCGGAGAAGGACTGGTTCCACAAGTACGTGGTCACCCAGGTGACCGAGGACGACACCACCGGCGGCACCGGATCGCCGTCCAAGACGACCAAGTACACCTACTCGACGCCGAACTGGCGCCGCGACGATGGCGAGTTCACCCTCGACAAGCACCGCACATGGAACAGGTGGCAGGGCTACAGCGCCGTCAACACCTACATCGGCACCACCAACCAGACCAAAACCGGCGCCACCTACTTCACCGGCATGGCCGGCGACAAGCTCGCCGACGGCACCACCCGAGTCGTCCCGGAAGTCTTCGGCGTCCCAGACCGGCCGGACTTCGCGGGCCGAACCGCGCAGACCCGCACCTACGAAGGCACTTCCGGCCCGTACGTCCTCAAGACTACGAACCTCCCGTGGGAGTCTGCAGAGACGGCCACGCAGCCGGTCAAGGGCATCACGGACCCCGACGCCCCTAGCAAGCCAGCTCCGGTTCTCCCTGACAAGACGGCGCACCTGTCCGGCACGACGACGACCTTCAGCGACACCCTGCTGGACGACGGCACCACGTGGCGGCGCAACACCACGACCCGCACCTACGACGCCGCCTACGGCCTCCAGCTGACGGAGGGCGACGACGGCGTCGGCGGCAAGGTCGAAGCCAAGTGCACCAAGACCTCGTACGTCACCCCGGACACCACAAACTGGCTGATCGCCTACCCCTCCAAGGTGGTCACGACCAGCCACTCCCCGTGCTCGGAGTCCTCACCCAACGCTGAGGTCACCGGAGCCACCCGTACCTACTACGACGGACAGGCGTACGGCGTAGCCCCCAAGGCCGGCCTGGCCAACGTCACCAAGGCGGAGGCTGCCTCCGGTCTCGACGGCTCGGGCCTTCTGGCTTGGGAGACCGCCGCACAGTCGACCTTCGACCAGTACGGCCGCGCTCTGACCATCACCGGCCAGGACGGCAAGACGACCACGACGGACTACACCCCGGTCACGGGCGCCCAGCCGACGTCAGTCAAGGTCACTGACCCCAAGGGCTACACCGCCACGACCACATTCGACGGACTGCGCGGACTCGCCCTCAAGGTCACCGATGCCAACGGCCGGTCCACCACCTCGGCCTACGACTCGCTCGGCCGCCTCACCAGCGGATGGGCCAAGGGCCGCGCGACAACCGACAAGCCCAATGTCGCCATCAGCTACAAGCTGTCGTCCACCAGCCAGTCCGCGGTGACCACCGAAAAGCTGTACGAGGACGGCACGACCGGCACGTCCGTCACCCTCTACGACTCGCTGCTGCGCCAGCGGCAGACGCAAACGGACGCCATCGGAGTCGGCCGGGTCCTCACGGACACGTTCTACGACGACCACGGCCGCGTCGCACGGGCCAACGCCCCTTATCACAACAGCAGTGCAGTTTCGACGACGCCGTTCGTCGCAACCGA
This sequence comes from Streptomyces sp. NPDC093225, assembly GCF_044753805.1. Classification (NCBI taxonomy): domain Bacteria; kingdom Bacillati; phylum Actinomycetota; class Actinomycetes; order Kitasatosporales; family Streptomycetaceae; genus Streptomyces; species Streptomyces sp. NPDC093225. The sequence continues at coordinate 30,901 of NZ_JBIVNX010000055.1, read as the reverse complement.
CAACCTGATCCCCAGCGCCACGACGACGGCCTACGACAACCGCGACCGCACGACGGTCAGCACGCTGCTGTCGCTGAACGTGCCGAAGTGGTCGACCACCAACACCTACGGCGCCGACTGGTCCGCGGTCGTCCCCCCGGACGGCGCAACCGCCACACTCGCCGTCACCGACCCCCGTGGCCGGGTCATCGAACGGCGCGACTACAAGGACCGCAACCCCGTCATCGGCGCAGCGGCCACCCAGTACGAGAAGCACACCTACCAATACGACACCGCCGGCCGCCTGGCCCGCGTCAGCGACAACTCCAGCCGCAACACCTGGGCCTACACCTACGACCTCCGAGGCCGGCAGCTCACCGCGAAGGACCCGGACAAGGGACTGGCCAGCACCATCTACGGCACCGACGGCCGCATCCAGACGGTCACGGACGCACGCGGCATCACCCTGGCCACCACCTACGACGAACTCGGCCGCAAGACCAGCCTCCGCAAGGACACAGTCACCGGCACCAAACTCGCCCAGTGGACGTACGACACCGTCACCAGCGGAAAGGGCCTACCGGCCACCTCCACCCGCTACGACGGCACCGCCGCGTACACCACGGCGGTGACCGGCTACGACGCAGCAGGTAGGGCGACCGGAACCAAGGTCACCGTCCCGTCCGTGACGGGTGAGGAGCAGCTGGCCGGCACATACACGGTGGCGACCACTGCCACTGACGTGAACGGTCTGCCGAAAACACTCAAGTACACGACCGGCAATGCCAACGCCGCCACGGCCTTGCCGGCAGAGACGGTCACCAACTACTACGAGGCCCAGGACACGCTGCGCGGCGTTGACGGCGACCTCGGTCAGGTCTACCTGCACGGCGCGAAGTACACAGAATTCGGAGAGCTCGCGCAGGCCGAGCTCGGCAACATGGACAAGCGCGTCTTCGAGACGCTCATCTACGACGCTTCCACTCGGCGCGTTGCCAGCACGCTTGTGGAGCGCGAGACAGCAACGAACGCGTCTGGCCCATCCAAACTGTCAGACCTCCGATACACCTACGACGATGCGGGCAACGTCACCCGCATCAAGGAGCTCCAGAACGACGCGACGGTCGAGGACGACCAGTGCTTCGACTACGACTGGGCGCGCCGGATGACCGACGCCTGGACGACGGCCGGCAGCTGCTCGACCAAGCCCACCACCGGCGCCGGCACCGACATCCTCGGCACCGTCGACCCGTACTGGACCAGCTGGACCTTCACCGACACCGGCCAGCGAGCCACGGAAACCCAGCACAAGGCCGGGCCCGTCACCGCTGACACCACCCGCACCTACACCTACCCGACCACGGCGAACGCCGCCCAGGCCCACGGTGTCCGCAGCGTGACCGCCAGCGGCGGCACGACCGGCACCGACACCTACACCTACGACAAGACCGGCAACCTCGAGACGAGGAACCCGGCAGTCGGCGCCACCCAGACGCTGACCTGGAACGAGGAAGGCAAGCTCGCCACCTCCACCATGTCCAGCTCCACCACGTCATTCCTCTACGACGTGGACGGCACCCGTCTCCTCAAGCGCGAGCCCACGAAGACAACCCTGTACCTGCCCGGCGGCCAAGAACTCACCCTGACCAAGACAACCGACACACTCGCCGGCAACCGCTACTACAGCGTCCCCGGCGGCACAGCAATCCGCGCGACAGACGGCTACGTCAGCTTCCTGATAGCCGACCACCACGGCACCAACACCCTGTCGGTCACCGCATCCAACCTCGCCGTCAACCGACGCAAACAACTCCCCTACGGAGGTCAACGCGGCGGCACACCGGTCTACTGGCCTAGCCAGAAGGGCTTCGTAGGCGGCGACATCGACGCCACCACCGGCCTGACCCACATCGGCGCCCGCGAGTACGACACCAGGCTCGGCCAGTTCATCAGCGTTGACCCGGTCTTGGATCTCGAGCAGCCCCAATCCCTCAACGGCTACAACTACGCAAACAACAACCCCACCACCGACAGCGACCCGACCGGCCTCTGGGTCGACAACTGCAACAACTACTCGGACTGCACAGCCAACGGCGGCCACCGCAACGACTGCACCGGAAACCTAAACGACGGCAACTGCGCCACCGGCGGAGGCGGTGGCGGAGGCGGCGGAGGCGGAGGAGGAGGCGGCGGAGGCGGAGGAGGAGGAGGAGGAGGAGGAGGAGGAGGCGGAGGAGGCGGAGGCGGCGGCTCCACCCACACAGTGCTCAAGTGCTCTGGAGCCCGGCCTCGATGCCACAAGGTGGAGACGAATCAGCCAGATGGCGACTGGGCGGACTTTGGAGCTGCTGCTCTCACAGGAGCCGTCGAAGCAGTCACCTTCGCCTGCAACCTGTTCAAGCTTGCGGGGGAGGTGGAATGCGCTGGCGACGCCATGCGTCGTGAATTCTCCCAGAGGGGATACCAAACAAATTCGCTTGCATGGGAACAAGGAGAGGGATTCGGTGGATCAGTAGCGGGCCTTCCACTTGGGCCGCTCGCACCGGAGGTTATAGAGGGAAAGACGTTCGCCTCGGCCATCGTCGGCAAACAATGCTTTCTCGCTGGCACACGTGTCCTAATGGCGGATGGAACAACGAAAGCCATTGAAGACATAAAGGTCGGCGAGAGGGTGCACGCTACGGACCCAGAGACCGGAAAATCCGGCTCCCGCAAGGTTACCGAGCTGATACGCTCAGAGGGAGAGCGTCACCTCAATCGACTGTCCATCTCAACCCCAGACGGCAGCAAATCCCTAACCGCAACGCGGGAGCATCCCTTCTGGTCGCCATCTGAGGGACGCTGGGTAGCTGCTGGGGCACTCCGTGCAGGCATGACGCTCCGCACCGCAGACGGCAAGACGGTAGCCATCACAGGAAATTCCGCTTATGCTGCTCACGTCAAAACGTACAATTTCACTGTATTCGACCTGCACACTTACTATGTGCTCGCAGGCCGGACTCCAGTGCTCGTGCACAACCGATGCGGCCCCTTCATCGGACAGCTACCTAAGGACTACGAGCGACGCACGGCGGGAATCCTTGACGTTGGAAACGATCAGCTTCCAATGATCAGCGGGCCAGGCGGTCAATCGGAGCTCCTCAGCTACCTCCCGGGGCGCACCAAGGCTAACTACACCCACGTGGAAACCCACACATCCGCATTCCTGCGCATGAATCCAGGGATTCGCAAGGCCGTGCTCTACATCGATTACCCCACAGGGGCATGCCCAACGTGCTCCAGAACCCTTCCCGACATGCTCCCCGAGGGAGTACCACTCTGGGTCATTTCCCCAAACAAGACAGAGAAGTACACAGGATTGCCTGACTAGGGAAACGTCGATATCGGCAGCCGATTCTAAGAATCGGCTGCCGATTCGTTTTGGTTGACTACCAGGGGAGAGACAAGTCCTCTGCCTGATCTTGCACAGAGGCGTACGTCCGCCAACTAATGCCTGAAATTTCGTCCGCCCACGAAACGTCGTCAAGCGAGTTCGCTGCAAGAGTGACATCGTAGCCACCTTGCGCGCTATCAGTGGAATGAACTAGGGCTAGCCATTCCCCACCAGACAGGATCCGGGAGTCTGGTCCTGGCCATTTCCAGGCCGGAAATGGAAGTTCTTGAACCTCACCCTCAGGCCACAGATCAGTCAACTCTACGCCGTGCGCAACCTTCGTAACGGGGGCACCAAGAACTGCCTCCAAGATCGTGGCGTGATGAAGGAAATCGTGGAGCCCCTCGCCAGTCGGCTCCCAGGCGGATGTCTCGGCAGAGGGTTCTCTCTCGTAGACCGCAAAGTTAGAATCGTTCGGGTCGAACGCCCAGATCCAAGTTCCCTGATTTTCAACCCAGAATGGAACCACTCCGTCTTCGATGTGGAGTTCGGCAAGCGGAATGGCGTAATTGTGCGATGTAATAACGCCGCCCCAACGGGCGGAAATTTCATGCCACCACACAAGCGCCCTGGGGATTGCAGGAGATACACTCAATTCCACCTCCTTCAATCGCGGGGCGCCATACCACCTCTGAAGGAAGTCCGTTAGGTCCTGATTGCTTGCGAAGGTCGACGAGCTCATGTGTGACATTATGCGCCACGCGGCGCGGTTCATCAGGCCTTGCTCACAGACCGCCCATTCCGGACTACTTTCTGAGATAGTGCAGTGGCACGCTCCGCTCCCTTTCCATCACCACAGCAGCGGGCTCCGCGAAGATCCGCCGGAGAGGACCTACTCGGGTCGGTGAGCCCCGGGGGAACTACACGGTTCCTCGGGGCTCACGCGCGGTCTGCGGGCACGGCCCATGCGCTGGGGACCAGGGACGGCATCCGGTGGGCCACCTGGTGTTCTCCCTTGGTGCAGCCTTGGAAGGGGCCGGTTGAGGCGCGGAGCTCGCGGATGCAGGGGTCGTAGTGGTCGCGGTGCCACACGCCGGGACCTGTGTACCCGCAGGTGGCAGGGTCGGTGAGCTCCTGCCAGGACAGCCAGAGGGCGTGGAGCCGGGCGATGGCGACGGGGTGGTCGCTCCACCGGTGGCACCATCGGGCGTCGGCGGAAGCCTCGGCCAGGTAGCCGGGGACGAGTACGCCCTCGACCCACTCGACGAGGGCGCGCAGCTCGCCCTCGTACTCGGGTGAGTCCAGGAGCAGGATGAACGGCGGGAACTGCCACTGCTCGTCATTGGGCTCGTCCGGCCCCGGGTGCTCGGTCTGGGTCTCTGCGGCGGCTGGGCCGGCGGGCTGCGTGAGTGACTTGACCTGGGCGGCCAGGGCTCGGATCTGCGCTTTGAGATCCTCGACGTCTTCGGCGAGGCTGCCCGACAGGAGGCTATCGGCCACTGCGCGCTGCCTTTCGCGCCTCGTGGGCGGCGACGGCGCGCTTGGTGATGGCGAGCTCCTCGTAGTCCTTCTCGGGCCCGAGATGCTTCATGCTCTCCTCCAGGTACCAGGGGCGGAGCCGGATCTGGGCGATGGGCATGCCAGTGGACAGCAGCAGCGCCGAGCCCTTGGGCATCGCGCGGACGTCGGCGGCTTCGAGGATCTGCTCGCGCTGCTCGCTCCAGGACTGCGAACCGCCGTCGCGGCTCTTGGAGTAGCTGCCGCGCTGGACGGTGTGCTGGCCGATGAGGGTCGCGATGTCGGAGACGAAACGTGGGTCGTCCACGCCGGCGCCGATGACCTTCTTGGTGGCCGCGCCCCACAGGGCGTCCATGCCGACCTCGCCCCAAGCGGCCACGCCTTGGCGGTAGGACTGGAGGATGACGTAGGGGTTGATGCCGCGGGAGCCGAGGTGGCTGAAGAGGTCGGGCAGGTCCTTGATCCGGCAGATGTTCGCGGCCTCGTCCAGGACCGCGCGCATCGGCTCGGGTAGCCGGCCGCCGTGCCGCTCGCCGGTCTCGGAGGCTGAGGTGAAGACGGTGTCGGCGAGTGCGGCGACGACTGCGGAAGCGGGGCCGCCCTTCTTGCTGAGCAGGTAGAGGGTGTCGCGGGTGAGGGAGAACTCCTCCGGGTCGAAGCGGTCGCGGTGCTTGTCGGGCATCACCCAGGCCAGCACGGCTTCGTCACGGAGTCCGCTGAGCGCCGTCCGGGCGTTCTGGAAGATGCCGCTCTGGGTCTCCTCCGCGATGGCGATGCTGCCTTCCACCTGCTCGGCCAGGACCGGCTCGTGCTGGTGGAGGATGCGCAAGGGGGCCTTCTCCTGCGGGTCGGCTACCCAGCGCATGATGTCCTTGATGCTCGCGCCGTCGTGCCAGGCCGCGCGGAATAAGCCGACCAAGAGGTCGTTGGCGGACTGGGACCAGAAGGGGTCGGCGCTGTCGCTGCTGATCTGGTTGGTGAAGTGCGAGGCCAGACGCTCGGCGCGCTCCAGCGTCTCGCCTTCGGCGAGCATGTCCCACCACATGGACCGTTCGGTCTGGGCGACACCTTGTGTGTCGAACACCCAGGTGGTTCCGGCACGTCGGCGGTCGGAGTAGGTCGCGGCGTAGACGTCGGCCTTGTTGGAGGTGAGCAGCAGGGCGCCGGGGGCTTCCATCGTGATGGGGATGGCGAGCGCGGTGCTCTTGCCGGCTCGGGGGGCCATGATCGCGACAAACGTATCCTCGTCGGACCCTCGGAGTTCGACACCGCTGGTCATGTGGTCGCCGAGGAGGATGCCCCGATCGCGGGGTTCGATCTGCTTGGGGTCGAGGCCCTTGAGGGAGCGGCGGAGTCGGGAGGCTGTGATGGCCGCGGGCTTGGGGGTGAGGTCGCGGACCTGGTGGAGGGTGGCCAGGCCCAGGGGGTTGTAGAACCAGCGCAGCGCGACGCGGAGGCCCCAGATGACCAGGACGATGGCGGCCAGGTCGAAGAGGAAGGCGCCGATGCCTGAGGCGATCGGCGAGGCCCAAACCGATGTCCAGTTCCTGACCATGTGCAGCACGGTCAGCGGGGAGAGCGGGTCGACGGTTTCACCGGCGACCAGCGAGCCGAGGGCCGCGCCGGTCCAGGTGGCCGCGGCCAGGGTGATCGCGCCGCCCGCGACCACGCCGCCGGCCAGCCAGTTGCGGTCGGAGTCCGTCATCATCAGCGCTCACATGCCTTCGGATCGGTGTGGTAGAGCCGTGCTTCGGTGGCGGTCAGCTCCGAGGCGGCCGCGATGCCCGGCCGGGTGCCGATCTTGATCATGTACTTGCCGCGTCCGGGGTGGACGGCGTCGCCGGTGTCGAGGCCGGTGGAGGTGGCCGACGACCACGAGGTGATCATCATGCGTTCCTGCTCGGTGAGCTGCCTCTTGCCGGTGACGCGCACGAGCTCTTCCTCGGTGGAGGCGCCGATGATCCAGGTGTCGCAGCGGTCCATCAAGCCCCTCGCCTTGGCCCGGTCTTCCTCGGTGGGAAGGGCTTCGGTGTCCAGGAGGCTGTGGGTGACGAGGATCGAGATGTCGCCGTCGCCGCGGGAGAGGCGGGTGATGGAGTCCATGGAGTCCACCAGGCCCGGCCCGCTCCTCAGGGCCCGCCACATCTCGTCCATGGGCAGGACGAGGCGGCGCTGCATCAACCCCGTGGAGCGGGCGGCGTCGATGGAGGAGTAGGTGTACGCCCAGGTGGCGATCATCCCGGCGGACAGGACGTCTTGGCCGCGTGCGCGCAGGGCCGAGATGTCCACGGACACCGCCGGGGCCGCGATGTCGAGCGGATGCGTGGTGGGTCCGTCGAACAAACCCTTGAGCGGACCGGAGACCAAGTTGTCGAGGCCGGCGATCACCGAGCGGGTCAGATCGGCGTACGCGCCGCCCTCGGCGGCGAGCCGGTTCCGCAGGGGCTCCGGGGCCTGGCGCAGGACGGTGATCACGTCGGGAACAATCGGGTCGTCGCCAGGTACGGCGTCGGCGGCCAGCTGCACCGCGCAGGTCAGGGCGGAGCGCTGGACCTCGTCGGCGGTCCGGCCCAGCCCGTGCTTGGTGGCCAGCAGTGCGCCGAGCGTTTCCAGGCGCCGGCTGTTGAGGACGTCGAGGAGAACGGCGCGCTCGCTCGCCGGCAGCGACCAGACGCGCTTCTTCAGGGGGCCGCTGTCGAGGGGGTTGAGGCGGCCGGAGCCGTCGCCGATGCGGATGACGCTGCCGCCCAGGCCCTGGATGAGGGCGCTGTACTCGCCTTTGACGTCGCCGGGGACAACCGGCATGAAGCCGAACGCTGAGTAGAAGAGCAGGATGCGTTTGACCAGGGCTGATTTCCCGGCGCCCGGCTGGGACATGACCCACACCCCGCTGTTGGTGGTGAGCTTGCCCACCCAGTCGGCGGGGTCGATGCACACCAGCTCCCCGGTCAGCACGTCCCGGCCGACAGGCACCCCGCGCGGTGGCAGGCCAGCGCCCAGGAGGAAGGGGTAGACGCCGGCGGCCTGGGTGGAGGGGCCGGTGTAGATGGTGCCGGTGTCCTCCACCGGGGCGCGGCCGCCGAAGCGTCCGCCCCAGCCGGTCCGGGGCGCGTACAGGCGTCGTCGCCGCTGCCGCTCGGCCTTCTCGGCCAGGGCTTGGCCGTCGGGGCGCGGTGGTGTGGTGGTGTGGCGTGGGCTTTGGAGCTGGGGGGTCTTGGCCATGTCGGTTACCTGATCAGGGGGTTGTAGCCGACGGGCAGGCCGGCGGCGAAGATGGCGGCCTGTGCGCCGTATGCGGGCCGCATGCGCAGGGACCTGGTGGCTTTGACCGCGCGGTCCAGCTCTTGGCGGGCGGCGGGCAGGTCGGTGGCGCGCAGGGCGGTGACGGTGACCATGAGGGTCCAGTCCACGACCTGCGCGCCGCCGGCGGCTTGGGCGGCGGCCTTCTCCGCGCGGGCGTAGTCCGCCTTCTGTGACCACTTCGCCCGGCCTTTGACCTGGGCGGTGGCGTCCGCGCGGTTGGCGGCCGCGCTGATCTCGCGCTCGAGGACGGCTTCGCCCTCGTGCGGGGACAGGACTCGGTAGGTGAGGGTGATCCGGCGGGGGAACTTCCCGGGGCTGAGGAGGGGGAGCAGCACGGAGTAGGCGATGGGGCGCTTGGGCATCTCGCGCAGGACGTAGGAGAGGGAGACGGCTCCGTCGTGGGCGTACTCCTCGAAGAGGTCGTCGACGGCGACCGGGCCGCAGTCGCTCCAGGAGAGGTCGGCGAAGTCCTCATCCCGTGCGTTGAAAGTGCTGGGGTCGTAGGCGGAGCGGACCAGGCGGCGCAGGTCGACGTCGGTGGCGCGGCGGACGATGTCGGTGCCGGTGCCGGACAGGTCCAGGCCGTCGACGACGCGGAAGGTCTCGGCGACCTTCCCGGGAAGGTCGGTCGGTGGAGTGACGGTCGCGCAGGGGTCGACGGTGACGCTCATCCAGGAGGCGACCGAGGCGGTGGCCCGCGGTGCGGTGCGTACGAGTTCGTCGACGACGGCGGCCGCGAGGGCGGGGGCGTCGGGGACGCGGCGGGCGTTGATGTCGTCGCTGAGGGCCTCGCCCGCGCCGGGGGTGATCTGGATGGTCACCGAGGCGCCGCGGATCTGTTCCTCGGTGCTCATCGCGTCCAGGACGGAGGACCAGGTTCGCAGGTTGCCGCGGACACTGCTGGTGGGGGCCATGAGGCTGCCACCGGGGGCCAGGAGGGTGGAGACGGTCATGTGGCCGGTGGTCCGGTCGTGGACGACACCGACCTGGCGACCGCTGGTGGGGTCGTGCGCGGCAATCAGGGTGGTGGAGGCCGCGACGCCGGGCAGGTCGAGGGCGTAGGGGTGGGGCAGCAGGACGCGTCGGTAGTTCGTGGCCTCCGCCCTGGTGGCCAGCTTCCAGGCCAGGGCCGCCCGGTAGTAGGCCAGGGCGGACATGCCGTGGCGGCGGGCCGCGGCCAGGCCGATCACGGTGAGCGTGATGGGGAGGGTGACCAGCAGGGTCAGCGGCTGCATGGTGCTGAGCAGGGCCTCGACGGCGAGGAAGCCGGCGGCCAGCATTGTCGCGGACGTCGAGAGGTTGCCCAGGCCGAACGTCCGGCGGGTGCGGAAGCCCTCGATGCGCAGGCCGTCGGGCACACCATGGGTAGTCATCGGTTACCCCCGTCCCCGATGGTCGCGGAGGCGCCCTGGATGGCGTCGTTAACGCCGTCGTAGACCTTCAGGGCGAGTGCGGCGCCGCCCGTTGCCGCGGTGGATCCCCCGGTCGCGGCCGCACCGGTGGCTGCGCTGGTCTCGGTGGCGGTGCCGCCCAGGCCGGCTGTGGCGTCGGGGCCGGCGCCCTGCGCGGGGATCGCCGCGTCGCCCTCGTTGCGGGAGGCCTGGGCGAGGGCGTCCTGCCCGTCGCCGCCTTGTGGGCCCATGGACTGCTCGATGTACTGGGCCTGCTGGACCGGGTCGGTGCCCCGGTCCCCGCCGCGACCGCCGCCGCTGGGGTCCGGGTCGGGGTCGTCCCCGCCGCTGTTGCCGGTGCGGGCGCCGAGGTAGGAGCTGGCTGCGCTCGCGGCCGCGGCCATACCTCCAGCGGCCATGCCGCCTCCGGCCGCCGCCCCAAGCGGCGCGAAGATCTTCATCAGGGGGCCGGGGGCGAGGATCGCGAGGGCGAGGGTGGCGCAGCCGCGCAGCCATGGCACCAGGCCATGGCCGCGGCCGACCTCGGAGAAGCCGATGCAGATGATCAGGCCGACGAGCGGCTTGTAGGCGATGATCGTGAGCGTGCTGGTCACGAGGTTCGGCAGCCACTTGCGGGTCACCGATCCGCCCATCAGGCCCGCTCCGGCGATCGGCAGCAGAAGGCACTGGATCGGGATCGCACACTGGCGCAGGAAGATCATGACCATCTGGACGAAGCCGATCAGCAGCAGCGCCAGGCACAGGCCGCCGACAAGGACGGGGTTGGCGACAGCCGCGGGGACCATCACCGCGATGATGCGCTCGAAGGCGCCGTCCTTGTCGAAGACGGCCTTGACCATGCCCTCGGTCAACAGGTCACCGGCCCGCAGCAGAGCCGCCACCATCGTCAGGCCGATGACGCTGAGCACCATGTTCTGGGCGTAGCCGGACAGCAGTTGACCCCAGTACTTGCCCTGGCCGGTGACGGCGGCCTTGCCGATCTGCCACATGGCGCCGAACGCGGCGATGACCCAGCCCAGCCACACAAGCATCCCCGCCAAGGTGGCGTCTTTCTCGAAGAGGCCGGTCTTGGCGAGGTCGAGACTTGGGCCCATCAGAGACAGGGTCAGCACGGTGCGCAGGATCCACTTGGCGACGTCGGTCGCGGACTTCAGGACGTCGCCGATCACGGAGTCCCAGACACCGGTCCAGTACTCCTCGACCTTCTCCTCGGTCTTGTCGCCGACCACGTCGCAGGCCTCCCGGCCCTTGAAGAGGGTGGCGGCCAGGCGAGCCATGGCGCCCAGCGAGCTGCTACTGCTGGCGACCCGGCAGGAGACGTCCACCGACTCGCCGACTGGGCCGTCGGCAGCGGCGGGCGCGGCCAGGCCGACCCCGAGCAGCGCGGTGAGGACCAGCAGCAGGGCGGCCAGGCGCCTCACGAGGCCTCCCGGATCGCACTCCAGGCGGCGGAGTTGAACGCGGGATCACCCGGGGCGGCGATCTCGGGCCGAGGTTCGCTGGCGGCCACCGCCCGACTGTAGGCGGCAAGGGAGGTCTTCCAATCGTCGTCGGCCCACTGGGCGGCGACGACGGAGCGCATATAGGAGCCGATCTCCTTCTGCGTCTCGGAGGCCTTCATCGTGACGCGGGAGAGCAGCCAGACACCGACCTCGTCCACCGACTCCCTGATGATCTTGAAGCCGACCACGCGGGTACGCACGTACGCGCCCGGCGGGAGGTCGCTGCCGGCAGGGAGTCCGAGGGTGCGGCGGACCTGCTTGTCGGCGTCGATGCCCGCGAGCTCGACCACCTCCCGGTTCTGATCGCTCTGGTCGGCCGCGATCAGGTAACTGTCGAAGATCTTGAGCTGGGCCTGCTGGTTGTCGTACGCGCCCTGGAGGCTGGTGGAGTTGGAGGCCGCCATCATCGCGACGGCCCCGAGCGTGGTGTGCGGGAAGCCGACCTCCATGTCCCGCTCGTCGGTGCGCGCCCCGCGGGGCAGGGCGGCCCAGCGGGCGGGTTCGGTCCAGTCCGCCGGGGGCGCATACCTGGCTGACGGTGAGGCTGATGCCGCCGCAGAGGCGCCGGCCCTGCCGGCGTCGGGCGTGGAGCCGTCGCCGTCGCCGTCGCCGTGAAGTATGGCGTAGCCGGTCAGGGCTAAGACGGCGGCGACCAGTGCTAGGGCCGTCGGCATCATGTATTTGGTGAGCTGGCCGGCGTGCCTCACGCCGCGATCCCGTTGATCATGGGGATGAGGATGCCCGCCATCAGGACGGCCAAGATCCCCGCACCGATCCATTTGAAGGGCTCCGCGCCGTTGCCCTGGCGGCCCTTGTCCGCCCAGGCGAGCTTGTAGATGCCGTAGCCGGTGGCGCTCCCGCCTGCCAGGACGAGCATGTAGAGGCCGTAGCCGATCAGTTCGATGAGGACGGGGCCAAGACCCGGGATCGGCGTCGGCTTGGCACCGGGCAGCAGGCCTCCGGGGTCGCCCTTGTCGCCCTTGCCAGCAAGGGCGACAGCAAGCGTGATCATGTCCATCGGCTAGTTCCCTTCCAAAGCACTGCGCAGCTTGCGGGCCGCAGCCCGGACGTCCTTGTGCTCCATGGCCTCGCCGGCGGTCTCGACCGTGCGCAGGACCGGCAGGTACGGCACGTAGGCCGTCCCGATCACCCGCGCGCCCAGGGCCCGGATGCGGTACCGGGCCGCGACCGGCGGCGGGGCCGGGGCGTCGGCGACCAGGACCAGCCAGGGGCGCGGCAGGTGCACCGACCAGGACTCGCGCAGCAGGTGTTCGACGCAGACGGCGTTGCTGACGGTGGTGTCGGCGATGACGACCGGAGTGACGCCCATCGGCAGCGCCTCACCGGGTGCCAGGAAGCGGGCGCTGTCTTCGTCCTGGTCGGCGAGCATGGGCTGCACGAGGCCTTTGGCGATGCTCCAGCCGGCGGTCAGGATGAGCGCGTACCGCAGGCCGGGTTCCTCGGGGCGGTCCATCGCGGGCGGCACGATCTCGGTGACGGTCATCGCCCCCTCTCCCCGCGCATTTGCGCTCACCTGATTGCCCTTTGTATCCAATGAGCTACAGAGAGTAGCGTCACTGGTGCGCACAGCTGACACCAGGTCAACGGACGGGCCCGTGATCAGGCACGCAGGTGCTGTCGGCTGCTGCGCGATCACTCGTCCAGGTGACGGGTCCGAGCAGTAAGGGGGAGACGATGAAGGCCGCGACCGGCTGCCTCCTGGGCGTGCTCGCGCTGCCGGTGGTCGCTCTGATCGTCGTCGCCGGGCTGCTGACGGCCGCGGGTGCCGATGCCGTGGGCGGCGAGGGCGGCGGCATGCGGGGCGTGCCGCCGGAGTTCGAGCCTTGGATTCGCCGGGCCGTCGACGAGTGCGACCACCCCGAGCTGACCCCCGCCCTGATGGCCGCTCAGCTCTTCCAGGAGTCCGGCTTCCGCACGGGCCGGGACACAGTCAGCCCGGCCGCCGCCAAGGGCCCGGCCCAGTTCGTGCACGCCACATGGCTGACCTGGGGGCGCGACGCCGACGGCAAGCACGGAGCCGACCCGTTCGACGTCGCCGACGCGGTCATGGCTCAGGGCCGGTACATGTGCTCCCTCCTGGGCGACGCCAAGGCCTCGGGCTACCGCGACGACGTCCGCCGACTCGCCCTCGCCGGCTACAACGCCGGCTGGGGTGCCGTCGCCCGCTACCGGGGCGTGCCCCCGAAGGAGTTCGCGGGAGGCGAGACCTACCGCTACGTCAAGGCGATCATGGACTCCATCGACGCCTTTGAAGGCCCCGCCACCCTGTCCGTCACGGGCCGCGGAGCCGGCGCCGAGGCACTGCGACGCGCGGCGGCCCGGGTCGGCACCCCCTACGCGTGGGGCGGCGGAGGGCCCCGCGGCCCCAGCCGCGGCTTCTGCGACGGCCACAACGGATACCTGCGCGGCCGATGCACCGCCTCCACCACCGAGGGCTTCGACTGCTCCTCCCTGGTCCAGTACGCGTACTGGCCAACCACCCACCTCCCCCGCACCGCCGCCGCCCAGTACGCGGCCACCTCCCACCACCCCATCGCCCGCAGCCAGCTACACCCCGGCGACCTGCTGTTCTGGGCCCACCCCGGCGGCGGCATCTACCACGTCGGCCTCTACGCCGGCGACGGCCACGTCCTCCACGCCCCCCGCACCGGCCGCAACATCGAGGTGACAGCCCTCACCGACGCGATGCCCACAGGCGACTACCTCGGGGCCACCCGCGCATAGCCGACCGACGGTCCCCGACCCGCGCCGCCCGCCGCGCCCGCGGCCGGCAGCGGGCATCATGCCGGGCATGAAGGCAGACGAGATCCTCAAGAAGGCAGAAGCCCTCCAGGCCGCACAGCTGGCCGCCAAGCAGGCCGCAGTCGAACCCCTCGCCGCGATCCTGGCCCGGCGGATCCAACTCCAGACCGAGCTGGCCGAGACCGAAACCCCCTACGGCAAGGCGTACGTCGAGGCCGAGAACGCGGGCTGGTCCGCGACGGAGCTGGCCGCCCTCGGCGCCACCGAACCAACCCACCGGCCAAAGGTCCGCCGGGCCCGTCCGAGTAAGGCACAGCCCCCGGCCACGGAAGCGGACTCCGGCCCGGAGATCCCCTCCCAGAACCCCTCGGTCAACGCCTGACACCCGCGGTCACCCAGTTGTAGTGGGGCGCGGCAGGCCGGGCCGGCCGGAGGTGCAAACCGGCATCCCCCGGTGAGAATGCGTGGCCTGCGCCGCCGCCGACTGCGGACCGGCCGGGCTGGGCAAAAGCAGCCAGCGGTGGGGAAGGGCGGCGGGTGGCACAGACCGCCCGTCCGCCAACCTGGTCGGGAGCGAGACCGTACCCCCGCCGTCAACCCTTCGCTGCGTGAGGCGAGCGCACTGCCCGGACGTGGCTGATGGGGAGCGGGCTGCTGCCGCGATGTGGCCAAGCCCGGCACCGCTCTCCAGCGCTGCACACTTCACCGTGGCCGAGCGTCCGGCGGAGCGTGGTCCGGGGCGGCGTTTCAGGCGCTGCGTTGCCGGCATCCGCCACGGTCGTTGACGGCTCGGGCTCCTCGTCCAGTGCCGGGTGGGATGACGCTTTCGGCATGGGTGCGGGCCTAGTTTACGAGGAAGAGCTCCGCCGCCTCCAACGCGGTGGCCCAATCCGCCGCGGCCCGGCGCACGTCAGCAGCGATCTGCGGCTCGAGGCCCCGGGCCGTGGTCACGACGGTGGCGAGGGTGATGGCGGCGGCGAAAGCGCTGGCGGCGCGGGTGAGGGCGGTGGTGAGGAGGACGACTGCACTGTCACGGCAAGCTCCCTGTATGCGGTGGGGTATTGGCGTGGTCGAAGGTCGCGGAATCGGTGTGCGCCAGGGTTCGCGGGGACGAGGATGAACACAGGCGAACACATCACTGGCCCGGGGGAAGCACGTGCACGACGAGCAGAGCGGTGGTGCGGCTTTCGAGCTGGACGGTCAGGGGTGATGCCGGCTTCCCCGTACCGCGGGGGTGTTCGGTGGCCGTGGCCGCAGATTGCGGACGTGAGCTCGTGCATGGAGAGGACTTCTACTTCGTGCCGGCGCCCGGTGGGGGCCAGGGCAGCTGGTCGAGGATCAGGAGAATGGACCAGGTCGCGTGGAGGAGCAGGGCCGCGATGCGAGCTGCCCTCCGTGGCGCCCTGCAGGCTCTGAGGCAGGCGTACAGCATCGGAAGGCACAACAGGGTCGCCGCGAAGACCGCCCCGCTGATCGTATGGTCCTTCGCCAGCTGGTCCATGGCCACTCGCTCCGCGGACCAGTAGGCGAACCCCGTCATGAGGATCAGGGCGATGATTCCGAGGGCCAGGAAGACGAAGTCGGATGCGTCCCGTTCCGGCCTGGGCCGGGGCTCGGCAGCCGGGCGGCGGCGAAAGCCGAGCTCGGTCTGCGACTCCGGCTCCGGCACGAACCAGGCGATCAGCCGTCTGACGCATCGGTGGCGTCGTACGGCCGGTCTCTGCCGGGCGGCGGCTTCCGCGGCTTCGGCCCAGTGGGTGTTCCTGGTCGCGCCAGGCGTCTTGGACAAGTTGGACAAGCTGCGGTCGAGGGCGCGGGCCTCGGCGACGCCGTCCGTATAGAGCAGCAGCCGGTCGGCCGGCACGATCTGGACGGTCGGGTCACGTGCGACGAGGCGGTGCACGAGCTCGCGCCGGGCGGCGACGGGTCCGGCCAGTGGCGCGCCCGCGGCGTCGTCGCTGGTCGTGGCCTTGTCCAACCCGTTCTTGGACAGGGGTTGGACAGGATCCTGGACAGCGGCTTGGACGTGGACGTCCAGCTGGTCGACGTCGTCGTGGTCGTTGGCGTCCTGGAGGTCTTCCTCGATCAGCGCCTGGTCCTGCAGGCCTTCGACGGTGATGAACTCCAGCCGTGCATCGAAGTCGGCATCGTCGGTGTCGGCGGCGGCCGCGTCCTGACCGACAGGCTCGAGGGTCGCGGGCGGGGTGATGTCCAAGTCGTCCTGGGCCTCGTGCTCCAGGCGGCGGATCTCCTCCTGGGCGGCCAGGACCTCGGCCATCCAGAACTCCTGCTGCTCCTCCGCCGTCATCCGGCGGCTGCGAGCGCGCTCCTGCTGGACCTGGACCCGGCCCAGCCGCTCCCGGGCCTGTCCGAGCTGGCGCTCCCTGCGGGCCCGCTCCCGTTCGTCGCCGAGCTTGAGCTGGAGCTCAGCGTTCTCCAGCCGGCTCTGGGTGTAGGCGAGCATCGGCCGCAGCTCGGCGAGGTGCTTCTCGGCGTTCGCGGCGAGCGCCTGGTACTTGATGACCTGCTGGAGCGCGTCATCACGGCGCTGGTGCTGGCGGACCAGCCCTGCGCCGTCGGCCGGGTCGCGGCCGGCGCGGCGCTCGGCGGCGGCCGCTTGCCACAGCTGAAGCGCGTGGACCGCCCTGGTCTGGCGCGTCGGTCCGACCGGCGTGAAGGACTCCACCAGTCGCCCGACGAGCTGCTTGGGGATGAGCTGGGAGCCGTTGAGGTAGTTGCCCCAGCTGGAGCTGCTGCGTCCGAACGTCTCGGCCAGCTCGCGGACCGGAGTGTTCTTGGTCAGGGCGACCAGGAAGGCGGCCAGTTGCCCGCCCGCCGTGGTCTCGTCGATCTCACGCTGCGGCGCCACCGCACTCCTCCCCCGCTGTGCCGTCCACCCGTGACCACCCGATGACCACGCCCACATGCCCCCTGACCAGGCTCGACACTTCAGGGCCGCCCTTGGACAGTCTTTTCGCGGCGAAGCTCTGCTCACCCAATCGGGCCTGCCACCAGGGAGAGCACCATGAGCCTGTCCACGCTGTACGCCTTCCTCGCCCACGACGTCCTCGGCAACATCGCCGCCGCGTTCCTGGTCGCCGGGTCGGGGTACACAGCCAAGAAGATCCGTGCCGGGGTCCGCAAGCGGAACGGCGAAACTCCCGACACCGGCCAGTAGTCGCACCAGCGGCCCGCCCATCAACAGCGGGCCGCTCAGCTCGCCGGGGCCCGTCGGTACCGCGGTCCGCCACGGGCCGTACCCCGCCCCGGCGGCCGATCGGTCCTCCTACCGCCCTTCAGGCCGGTGAAGTCCCGGTCCATCACCACGAAGGACAGCGCCGTCGTGCTTCGATCGGCAGCACCGGGCACGGCCGACCCGGGCGCCACCTCATCGAAGGCAGGCCTCCCGGGTGGCAGTTCGCCCCTTCGGGGCGCCGGTGCACGGGCGAATCGTCACTTCGCACCGGCCAACCCGCTCCCAACGTGCCACGGGCCGGCGGCCATCGTGCCAGTCGAAGCTGTGTCCAGCTGTTTGCCCGAGACCATTCGAATGGGTGATGCGAAGGGTGTTGGAGGGAGAAGTGGGGTGGGTCGGCTGTCTGGGTGATGAGGGCTCGATCCGGGCCCGTACCGATCGCAGAAGAGAGAACGACGCCAGATGCCCTTCGACTGGACCGGGGTCCCCCCGGCTGTGGGCGCGGCGGCCGCGGTGGCGGCCGCCCTGATGAAGCTGTGGCGGGAGCACAGGGCCCGCACGGCAGAGCCGGAAGCCCCACCTCAAGACGCGCCCGTCGTGGCCGCGGTGGTGTCGGCTGCGGCGGCGGTGGGGCGGGTGCCGGTCGCGGTGCGCGTCAAGACTGCCGGCCCCGCGCGGGTGCGGGTGGCCGTCGCCGACGGTGGCGGGCTGGTCCTGATCGACGTGGCGGTCGGCCCCGGTGGCGGCTCGTCGTGGCCCTCGGCGAAGGAGCGTGCGCCGTGGTAGCGGGTGAGATGCCCAAGAGGCCGGCGCGCTCGCGCACGGCCAAGCCGTTGGCGGCAGTGGAAGCGGGCGGCGTGGACTCGGGCGAGGAAGGACGTCGCGGCAGCGGGTGGGCCGAATCCGAGCAGGCCCAGCTGCTGGCTCGCGAGGCGGTGCGGTTCCTGGCCGACGAGCCGGCGGTGCTGCGGGGGAAGACTGACGGGAAGCTGTCGTGGGCAGCGTGCGAGGACGTGGTCGCGCAGGCGGTGTCCAACGTGATCAGGCGGGCGGCCGCCGGGCTGCTGGGCGACGTGGTGAACCTGACCGCCTACCTTCGCAGGGCCGCCTGGAACCTGGCGCGCAACCAGCTCAAGGCCCAGGCGCGCGAGGAACTGGCCGCGGAGACCGTGGAGTCCTCCGCGGCGCCGCCAGCACCCCCGCCGGATCAGGTCGCGGTCGGAGACGTGGACCCGATGCGGGACCTGCTGATGCGTGCGATCGAGGCAATGCCGACCTCGGTACGCCGGCAGGTGGTGAAGCACCAGATCCAGGGCCTGACCGACATCGAGATCGCGGCCGCGCTCGGCATACGCACCGACCGGCTCCACCGGGAGCGACACAACGCGTTGGTCGAGCTCCAGCACGCGCTGGGGGCGTTCATCCGTGATGCGCACCGGAAATCATCAGGACGCAGGAAGAGGGACAGGTGACGGTGGTGAGCCGTGTGAACGACGACAGCCGCGACCTTCCGGCGTCGGCCGGAATTGTGGAGCTGCTGGCGGCTCTGAGGGGGCCGGCGGACTTCTGGGACCGGCCGGAGGGAGACTTCGGGCCGCTGAGCGCCCTCTACGGGTTGGACAGGGATGCATGGGAGCGGGCGAACTCGCTCTATCTGCTCGGATCCAAGGCTCTGGGGCGTGGTGAGCTGGCTGTGGCGGCGGACTGGCTCGGCGAGGCTGCGGCCGCAGGGCATCCGGGGGCGATGTTCCGCATGACCGCGGTCACGCTGCGGGCGGGGGCGGACTGGGTCGACGAGGCGCGGTTCCTAGTGGCCGAGGCCGCCCGGCACGGCCACGGTGACGCTGCCCGCCTCCTGGCCGGCCTCGCCCACCGCCGCCCCGCCACAGAACCTGGTGAGCCGGAGGACGGGCAGTTCTTCGACGAGGTGCGCGAAGGGCTCGGCGTCGCCGAGCACCTTCTCCACCCCGACACCGGCGACACCCCACAGAGCGCAACGCAGCTGGTGGGCGCGGTGGGCGCGGAGGGTGGTGAGCAGCCGCGCCTGTACCTCGTACGCGCCCCGCAAGTTCCCGAGTACGGGCCCACCCCGGACGAACCGGCCGGTCCGGCCGGCGGCGCGCGGCACCTGGCCGCGCTGCCCGAGGGCGGCCGGCTCGTTCTGCCGATGCCGGACCTGCGGCCCGATGCGACCGCGGCGGCCGTGCACCTGGTGCGCCAGGCCGCCGCCGAGGCGGACACCAGCAGCGGGGGGCCGGTGGAGCCGTGGTGGTCGGCACACGCGCTGCGCCCCGCCGTCCTCAACGACATGGCCCGCCGCCGCAACACCCCCGCCCCCGTACCGGCGAAGTGGCAGACCACCCAGCGCGCCCGCGACCTCCTCCACGCCATCAGCACCGCCGGAGGGATCGACAGCCGCGCGCTGGCGCACAAGGCCAGGCTGTCGCTCGGTGCGACCGTGCGGCTGCTGGACTGGCTACTCGAGCAGCGGCTCGTCGAGACCGTTGGCGGCGCCTACTTCACCGGCCCCATGCTCGACCTCGTCACCAAGGCGGACCCTGGCCGGCGGATGCTGGGCCTGGCCCTCGAGCGGCTGCGGGACGACCTCGGCGCCGCCGTCTACATCAGCACCTACGCCCACGGAGAGATCGAGGTCAACGGCTGCGCCTACAGTGCGACGGCCCCGCCGGTCCACGAGTGGGCGCCCTTCACCGAGACCGCGCACGCCAGCGCCGTCGGCAAGAGCCTCCTGGCGCAGCTCGACTTCGACTCACGCATGAACCACCTCACCCGCTACCCCACCGAGCAGCTCACCGAGCGGACCATCACCAGTCCTCGCGATCTGATCGAAGTCCTCGACGAGCCCGGCCCCCACGCCGCCCAGTTCGACCTCCTCGAATACTCCGAGAAGGAAGTCTGCGTCGCCTACTCCCTCGGCCTACCCGGCCGCGCCTCCAGCATCGCCTTGTCACTGCCCGCCCACGACCACTCCCGCCTGATCACCGCCGCCCAAGGACTCAGCCAACGCGCCACCGGCCTCCTCCTCGCCCACCTCCTCACCGACGACAACCAAGCCGCCACCGCCACCCGAAGAGCAGCAGAGCAACGCCGCGCCCTACCCTGACCAGCCCTTTTTGTGACGTCGTCACGTAAACCCTTCACGCGGGGCCGCCCCCACCCGGGGCGGCCCCGCCGACGCTCCGCCCCGCCACCGGCTGCTCCGCGAACCGGTTCAGGGAGCCCACCACGCTGCCCCGGGCAAGCCGGGCCAGCCGCGAAAGCCGAGACCAGGACGGACGGCCGCCCACGCGGGCAGGCCCTCGCTCGCATCCCTCTCCGACCGCCAGAAGTCAGCGGGTTTTTGGGCATGACAAAGCCCCGACCCGGCGTCGTGCACAGCCATGTCGGGGCCCTATCACCCTGCATGCAGCAATCCGGTATCCCGAGTTCTTTGGCGAGAGCGGGGATGGTCCGGACTGTCTTCCAACTCGGCAACTAAGTCCGGGCTGGAGCCTGATGGAGAGCAGGATAGCCCGTATAAGGCTTCCCGCCCTGAAGACAGAGGTGTCCCCTACAAGAGGCACAACCGCTCCATGCCTACTAAAGGCAGCCCAACCCGGCTTCCGTGCAGCCAGCGTGATGTGATGTACGTCACATCACGAAGAGGGTGTTCCCTCGGTGTTCGAATCCAACCCCCACCCTATCGGATGTGACGGTCATCACGTCGCAGGTCTTCACAGGGCACACCGTCCAACGCCCACGGTGCGTCACCTCCGCATCCCCCATGTTCGAAGCGGGTCCTGACGCCCCCGTGCACTGACGCATGGGAGGGGACTCCAGGAGCGGCGAGGGGCATCAGGGGCGGACGAAGCAGCGCAGCGCCTGCGGCTCCGCCCTGGCCGCCCAACCCCAACCCGGCCGACGGCGCCCTCCCGGGCGGGCCGGCCGACTCGAGAACACCGCCACCCCTTCCCGGCGCCGACGAACACGTGCGCTCGACCACCCGGCTCCGCGGCACGCGGTCTCAAGCACCGCCCGCCGCCCGAGGTCGCAAGCGGGCGCCGGACGGGGGCGGTCGAACTCCTGTCCGCGCTGGGGTGGTTCGCGATGACGGGCCCTGCGCGGGCGGGAGTAGGAAGGAGCGAAAGGATCTCGGCGGGTCGGGAACCGGGGACGCGCTGGGTCCGTTGGACGTTCGAAGTCATCTTCGTCGCGAACGGCATCCCACTCGCTCACCTGCACGACTGACCTGCACTTGTTCGGCCGCCACGGACACCAGCCCCCTCCCCCACTCCACGGAGCCGGGCGGCAGGCAGAAGGCGGGGCGAACTGCTGGTGCCGCGGGGGGATGTAACGCAGCGTCGAGGTCTGCTTCAATATTCGGAACAACACAACAGACCATGCAGGACCGGGACTTCGTGAACCCTTTGGCGAGAGCGCACGAGCCCCCGGTCTCTTCCAACCCGGTGTTGCCGGGCTGCTCCCCGTAGCCCGGCAACACCGGTGTCGCTGGTCACGACACCGAAGGAGGACTCCTCGTGGGTCACTCTCAGCTTCCGGGTACCAACCCCACGCGCCGGCGCCGCCTGAAGAACTGGATCAAGTCCACGCCCAAGGCCTTCCGCCGCGCGCTGTCCCGCACCGACATCTGGGTGCAGGACCACACCGTCCTCGCCACCGTCCTGGCCCTGGCCGTCTTCCTCACCGTGACCGGCATCGCCATGGGGAAGTGGGGCGAGGCCTTCCTCGCGCTGGCCAAGGAGTACCAGCCGCTGTTCACCATCGTCTGGATCGTGATCAGCGCGATCCTCCTCATCCTGGGCACCTTCCGCAGCCGCCGCGCCGCCCGCCTCATCGCCGCCGCCGAGGCCGCCAAGACCACCACCGAGACCACCGAGACGACCTCGGAGCCGGCCAAGGCAACCGCCGAGACCGCCGAGATCAGCACCGAGGCCTCCACGATCACCGCCCTCGACGCCGAGGCGGCCGACGCCGAAGCCGGCTCTCAGGCCGGCGCCGAGACCGACATGGAGACCGCGACGGGCCCGAAGCCGGGCATCACCACCAGCGCGGAGACCGACACCGACACCGACACCGACAGCGGCGTCGACGCCGCGAACAGCGAGGACGCCATCATCTCGGTCATCTCCGCCCCCGCCCCGGTGCCCACCCAGGCCACCCACACCACGGCCACCGAGCCGGGAGCCGACCGTGTCTAGCAGCCGGCTCCTGATCGACCACCGCTACCAGGACCCCAGCAGCATCGAGCTCCGCGACTTCGCCGAGTTCTACAAGACCATGGCCCCCCGGGTCATCTGGACCGTCCGCAACACCCTGGGCACCCAGTACATCGAGGGCGGCAGCGCCGACGACATCGCCCAGCAGGTCTGGGAGACCATCCTCAAGAACTGGGAGCGCGTCGGCCGCCTCACCGCCCCCGAAAAGTACGTCCGCGTCGTGGCCTTCAACCACACCAAGCGCGCCCAGGCCAGCCGCAACGCCGAACTCGCCGTCGGCGAGATCACCAGCCCCTACTTCCCCCACCTCGCCGAACCCGGCCCCGAAACCCGCATCGAGACACTCGAGATGTGGGAGAGCGTCACCGCCGCCCTCGCCCCCCGCCAGATCCAGGTCATAGCCCTCAGCGCCGACGGCTACACCGACCGAGACATCGCCGCCGCCCTCAACATCAGCCCCGAATCCGTCCGCTCACACCGCCGCCATGCCAGAAACCGCCTCACCCACCTCACCCCTCACTACCACCACACCCACAACTAACCCCCACACCACCGCGGCCCCGGACACCACCAGTCCGGGGCCGCACCCGTACCCCCCGGCCCCTACCGGGTACGGCCCCGGCCCGGCGCGGGCTGCTGCCGGTGCGCGGGCACGGTTGGCTCCGCGGCCGCGGCCTGACCGGGCGCGGCGGCGGCAGTGGTGGTGGAGCGGGAGCGAGCCGCCCTCCCCTCACGTGCATCCCGCCGGACTGACGTGCCGAGGCGCGCCCCGCGTGCGCCGCTTATGCGGCTTCGCTGCGCCCAGCTTCAGACCCGCCGTACCACCAAGCGGCGTCACGCGGCGCCACCTGCGATCGGTGCTGGATGCGCCCTGACCGCCCCGCCTGTTGTGCTGCCGAAGCACCCCTGCCGCCCATGCCGAAGAGGTCACGAAGCTTCCGGCCGTAAAGAGCCTCTTCATCGGCGGGCACCGCCACGGTGTCCCAGAGATGGAGCCAGTCGGCCAGCGCCCTCGACGCCACGCCGCAGCCTCGGAGGAATGCCTCGAACTGCTGGCGGCTAGCGGGCAGGGCCTGGCGGCTGACGACCCTTGCTGCCGTGCTCACCGGAAGAACGTGCGAGCCTCCGGCACGTTGCTGGAGCTCACGCAAGGAAGGCGCGCCGCAAGCCTCGTAGAGGTATTCCAGTGCTGCGCTCAGCTCACTGCGGTGACTGATGAGCGCGGGAGTCGGGGGCCGGCGCAGGGTCCGCAGCCGCCCGCGATCTGCGATCCGGGCCTTGAGCCAGAGACCCAGGGTGAAGGCCTCATAGTCGCCGCCCGTGGCCTGGAGGAAGGCCAAGACCGTCTCCCTGCGCGGCAGGTCCCTGCCCGAGGCCGCACGTTTGAGTGTGGCGGCCGACAGGCCGGTGGCCGTGGCCAGCTCGTCGTACGTCAGGCCTGATTCCTGCCGCCGGGCGCGCAGCCACTCGGCGAGCTGCGCACGCTCGGGCACGGCGCGGTCCACAGGCTTTTCGGGGCGCCCCACGCCGGGCCCCTACCGGGTGACCTGGAGGAGGCCACGCAGGATGCCGGCCAGCGCCTTGCGACCGCCCCCGAGGAGGAGGATCACGGTCACCGCGATGCCGGCCGTGCCGGCCAGGAGCTGGAAGATCTCCGGAAGCGGCTTGCCCAGCGCCATCAGGACGGTGCCCAGGCCCAGGAAGACGGCCACGAGCACCACGTGCGCGAAGCCGAACCGGTTGCCCGGGTGAGTCTGAGCGGGACTGGCCGCCCGCTGGCCTTGATAGGACGAGATGATGGTGCTCTCCACGGCTACTCCTCCCCTGACAGGGGGTACGGGGCCAGTCGGCCCGTGCTGATCAGTCCAAGTGCGCTTCCCTGCACGGCGATTGCCGTCGCGATGCGGGGACAGGGACAGCATGACAGCACCGCGCAGCGCGGCCACACGGGAGAAATCCCATATGCCCGGTTCGCCGGAAGGTTAGTCCAACGGTGTCCAAGCACCCCGGCCGCCTGTGGGCAATGGTGGGCACTCAATCTCAATCAAGCTCACTCGCAATCCGAGCCCGGGAATCATCCCGCTCCCGCGGACACGGCAGATCGTGCAGGCAGACCCGGGGCTTACGTATTGGGCTTCGCCCAAACGCCCACCCGGGTTCGTTCACCGGTGTCCAAAGTGCAGTTGCCGCTCCCCGTACGGCCTGCGACATTCGTCAACGTACGCGCGAAACCGCGGACTCCCCTGACAGCGACCCTTCCAAGTGCGCACCAGGGACACCGGCAGAACCCACGTTGCCGCGCGGCCTGCCACAGCATGGGGCCGACGTCCACGACGTCGGCCCCATGCTCATGAAGTTGTGTTCCGGTCACCTGCCCAGCCCTACGGAACCTGGGTGAACTCCACGTCCGTACCACCGCAGCCCGCCGCGATGTCCAACAGCCGGTCCCGCTCCAGCTCGTCAACCGCCAGCCCCCAGCGCAGCTTCGTCGCCGTCCACTCCGCGCCGTACCGGCACAGCGCCTCCGGCGACGGCGGGAGCCACTGGGCCGGGTCCTGGTCCGCCTTGCTGCGGTTCGACCGGGCCGTGACCGCCACCAGCGACGAGGGCTGGCCCTGATCGTTGGCGTAGGCCTCCCTGCGCGCTGCCGTCCACGACGAGGCCCCGGAGTCCCACGCCTCAGCAAGCGGGACCATGTGGTCGATGTCCAGCGCACTGGCAGGGGTAACCTCCTGCTCGTCGTAGTACGACCACCACACCCCGCCCGTCATCGTGCACCCCGGCCCCAGGGTCGGATACACGACCGCCTCAGCCAGCAAGACCTCCTGGCGGGTGTTGCAGCCGTCAGCCGGCAGCTCGCCAGCGTTCCAGTGCTTGAAGGACGTGCGCTGATAGCCGGTACGGTCCTCCGACGCGACCGGCAGCGCGGTGACCGCGACGCCGATCGGGAGAACCTGCGCCGCCGCGCGACGCCCCTCAGCGTGGGCGGCGTGCGCGGTGGTCGCGGACAGGGACAAGGCGAGGGCGGCGGTCGCTGCGGTGGCGGCCCGCACGAACATGATCATCACGCGGCGGTTCTACCGGCCCCCGCGGCACCGGCAACAGGACCCGAAGAGGCAGTTCACTCCCCCGGGGCAGACGAATCACCGGCGAAGCGCCACTGCGCACTTGTAGCGGCCTGCGCGCGGACGGGCCCCGGGCTCGGGCTCATGCGTGGGGAGTCCAGACTCCCAGGCGAGCTATCAGCCGCCGTGCCTCCCGCTCGCTCAATCCCAGGGCCGCGGCAGCCTGGCCTGCGTCGTGATTGCTGCGGATGCCGCGCGCAGCCCAGTAGCCCTGGCGCCCAGCCAGGACCTCCAGCGCGCGTACGGCCCGGAGGGCAGCAACTGGGGACGTGGCGGTGAGCTTGTCGATCTCCGTCTCCAGCTGCTCCAGCAGGATGGTGACCGCCTCGGGCAGGGGCACGGCCGCGGCCGCGACGTCGGCGGTGTGCGCGTCCCAGCCCCGCTCACACGCCGCCGCTTGCCCGTCCCCCGCCTCCGCCAGCTCGTCGCCGCCGATCACGTCCCAGTCCAAGCAGTGCTGCGAGCCCACCCAGCCGCAGGAGCACACCGCGCGCAGCACCGCCGCACGGGGTCGGCCTTGGCGGCCGTCGTACACGCTCCACTGCGCCACCGAGCGCCCGCCGGGCCCCGACGCGCTGTCGAAGTACACCGGGTCTGGGATGGTGCCGTCCGCCAGGAGCACGCCGACCGCGCCCTGGTGCGAGCCACCGAACTCGTCCGTCGTCCATACGTCCCGCTCCACCTTGAATCCCCTCACACAGCTGCCGCGTGATCCCCGAGCCGGCCCCGACGCCGTACCGCCCTCGAGCCTCCCCCGCTGCGGAGGCACACACCCGTGACCGACCCACAACAACCACGTTTGTTGGGCCGGCGGCCTCCAGGTCCGCGGCTGTCGGGCCGTGGGTGCCGCGGGGTCCAAGGGCCCCCGCGGCACCTCGACGGACCACGCGCTGACCGGCCCCTCCGCGGCGCACCGCAGTAACCGCCAGCCGGACAGGGCGTTGGGCCCCGCGTGACGCTCGACGGTCTCTACACCGACATCGTGGCCGAAGAACTCGACACCGACACCGCGCCCCCACGGCTGCCGATGCTGACCCACCGCGAAGCCGAACTCGCCCTCGCCCTCGTCACCGCCGTCGCCGAAGGCGAGACCGGCGAGGAAGTACGCACCACCGCCCGCGCCCTCAGCGGCAGGCTCGGCATGCGCCTGCCCACCACCTGACGCACGACCTGCACCACGCCGCCCGCCCGGCGCCGACTCCGTTGAGGTGTGGCGTGCCTCGGCCGCCGCGCCAACCAGCCAGCCACGGTGGCCGCAGGCGCGTCGAGCCCTGGGGCCGGGACGAGGACAGGGCTGCCGATGATCCTGAGAGCCCCCTCAGTTGGGCGGGAGCTCGACCGTGCGCAGCTATTCGACGGCCGGCGGCTTGGCCGCGTTCTTCACGGCCTTGCCGAGTTCATACCGGTTCTGCCCGGTATCCGCCGCGTGCATCGTGATCGCGTCCTGCAGTACGGACGCCGCATCCAGCCACGGGCGCCAGCCTTCCGCTGAGTACGGGCCGGCCGTAGCTGCCTCTCGAGCGGCATCCGCCACGTGCTGGAGCTGTACAAGTTCGTCGTTCAGTTCGATTGCCACCGCAGGATCCTAGGCCGCCGCCCGCGCACCGGCCGCCGACCCGGCCGCCAGATGCGTGTCCCCCCGCACGCACGCAACTGCCCCGGCGCGCGCTGACCGCGCTCAGCACCAGCGAGTCCACCGGCAGTGCCGTGGGACCCGGAACTTGTCGGGTCGAAGACTCAGGCCATGGCTGCGCCTCTGGTGGTCGCTTTGCGGGAGATCCTGGCCGCGCCCGTGCGGGGTCGAACTTGGGTTTGCTCGTGATCGAGTTCAGATCGGTTGGATGTCCACTTCATCGCTTTATCTGCAAGATCCGCTGGACCGGGACGTTTCTTCCGGCTGGGGCCCCGGATTCCGGTCCACGTCGGGCTAGTGTCGCGAATGCAGCTGCCCCCCGGCGGGCCGTCAAACCAAGTCCGGGGGGCTGCTGTTCCTTTCGATTCGAACAAGGGAGAATTGTGTCCGATATCCGAATCTCCGCTCAGGGCCGTACTGCTCTGAGCTGCGGTTTCGACCGTAACATGTCCCGTCGCATGGCCTCCTTTTCCTCGGACCGGGTTGACAGTTATGTCAACGCGCAGGTGACGCCGTTCATTGCGATCGTTTTCGCGGGCGTGGTTCTGATCTACGCACCCCAGCAGGCGCACCTGCTGGCCGTTCTCGTGCCGGCTCTCTGCGCCGCAGGACGTCGGTCTGCCTGGGGATTTACCCGGGCCCGGTACCGGGTGACGGGGCGTCCGCCCCTTGGATGCGCCTGCTGATCCAGGCCGGACTACTCCGGCCGGTGGGGATTCCCAACGGCCGGGAGTCCCCTTTTTCGCCTCGCCTCGCCCCCGTCCAGGGGCGAGGCGAGGCGGGACGGGGATGACGAAACACGGGATGTGGCCCGGCTCGAGGGCCCCTCCCCAGCACCTTGCCGAGGAACCTTGATGACTGAAGCTGCCGCACGTCCTCTCACTTGCCGCCACTGCCACGGTGAGTTCGACCGCCCAAAGCTGGCGGGGCGGCCACCTTCGTACTGCTCAACGTCCTGCCGCAAAGCCGCCTACCGCGGACGGCAAAAGCCGACTCGTCGTTCCTCTGCCGCGCATGACAGCGATGTGCAGCGGATCGCTCAAGCCCTACACGACAAGGCACTCGCGGCTGTGCATCTGAGCCAGCGCCCGCTTCCTGCCCGGCCTTTGGACCTGGTCGACGAAGTCCGCCGGCTGGAGCGCGACCTGCACGACCTGAAGGCCGTCGCCGTCCGACAAGCCCACGAGATGGGGGCCCTGTGGCACGAGCTCGGCAACGTCCTCTCGCTTGACCCTGGCACCGTCCGCAACCGGTACAGCAGCGAGAAGGTGGCCCGGGTGGTAGCCAATCGGGCCAGCCGCGGGGCAGGCCCGATGCCGCAGCGAGCCGCGCGAGCCTCGGCTCCGTCCGGCCGCGAACGCCCTTCCCCGGACGACAGCCCACCCCCGGACGCGTCCTTGCCCGGTCACCCTGGCTACCAGTTGTCCACCGCCCTGTCCCATCTCCAACGGTCCGCGGGCCTCACCGGTCGAACGCTGGCCCGCAACCTGGGAATCTCCCCCTCGTTGCTCTCCCGTATCCTGCTCGGCAAGCGTCCTCCCAAGTGGCCCGTGGTGAAGGCGTTCGCCGAGCTCTGTGGCGCGGACCCGGAAGACCTCTGGCCTCTGTACGAAAAGGCCCGAGGCCTGCGGGTGATGCCACCGCCCGGCCCCGAAGACCACCCCCGGGCGGCTCGAGCGCTCCAGACCACCCTGCGCGGGATGTGGCTCGCCGCCGGCCGCCCGAACACCGCAACCCTGTGCCGGGACGGACGCTTCACCCCAGAACAGATCGAAGGCGCCCTCGAATCAGACCACCCCGCGGACTACCTGACGAAGTGGTCCTTCGTCGCCCAGCTGACCGCCGCGCTGCGCGGCAGTCCGGACGACGTACGGGCGCTGTGGGAGCAGATGAGCACCGCGTTCGCACTGGCGAGAGCGACCCGACCGGTACCGGCCGCGAGCGCCCCGCCCGCCAGCAGCCGCATGGTCCCCAAGGCCGCCTCCGCCCCACGTCGGATCACGCCCGCCACGATCATGGGCACCACCACCTGGTCCACGCGGTCGCATCCCCACCTCAGGACGGGGCGGTGGGACTGGGTGCTGCGCACTATGGACGTCCTGAACACGATCGGCCACGCCTCGTCCCCGCTCGCCAATGGTGATCTTGCGCGCGCATCAGGTCTGACAACCGCATCAATACGCGAACTCACGGCCTGGCTCGAAGCTGCGGGCCTGACCATGGAACTCCAGGACGGCACGCACATCCCGGGACCCTTGCTGGTCGGCATCCACGCCGGCCAGGACGTGCCAGGCTGGCTCATGACGCAGCTGCGGGCCGATGCCCACGCAGCGGTCTACATCAGCGAGTACATCGACGGAGAGTTGGAAGCTGCCCGCTCCTGGTATGGCCCGGACACCCCTCCCGTCCACGAGGACGTGCCCTTCCGCGAGACCGCCCACGCCAACGCCCTCGGTAAGGCCTCCCTCGCGCAGCTCAACAGCGACCAGCGCACGGAACACCTCACCCGCCACCGACCCTTCGAACTGACCGCCAGCACCATCACCGACGTACTCGAGCTGGAACGGAGCCTAACTATCACCGGGCAGCGCCCCGTGTACTACGACCGACAGGAGTACAACCACACCGAAAAGTGCGCCGCCGTACCCCTCGCCCTCCCAGGCCGCAATGCCTGCGTTGGCCTCTCCCTACCGCCTGCCTCCCACTCCCGAATCTACGACGCATCTCGCCTGCTCCGCGGGCAGTCCACCACCACCCTGCTGTCCCTCGTCATGTCCCTCACCGAGATCAGCACCCCCGCCGGCCAGCAGGCTCCCGCCCAGCCCGTGGACCTGCCGCACCAGATCCACCCGCCCCAACTCCAGACAACCGCCGGCGGACTCCTAACCGCTTGATCAGCCGGCCGCTGTCGCCGTCCCCTGCCAGAAAGGCGGAACAATGTCCACCGTCACGTCCGGCCGGAAAGCTGGTACCCGCCACGTATGCAGGGTGGGCGGTGTTCCTCTGCTCAGAGCACTTCGTCGTCGGCCCGCGTCGTGAACGCTTCGACCGCGTGGCGGTGCGCGTCGATCGCCTCGTTCAGCTCAGCGGTA
The DNA here is from genome assembly GCF_044753805.1 of Streptomyces sp. NPDC093225. NCBI lineage: Bacteria > Bacillati > Actinomycetota > Actinomycetes > Kitasatosporales > Streptomycetaceae > Streptomyces > Streptomyces sp. NPDC093225. Next base: position 768 of record NZ_JBIVNX010000055.1, on the reverse strand, counting down.
GCCGTCTGGGCGTTTTGCGTGTGTTGGTAGTGGTCCCACTCGACGTCGGAGAGCTGTTCTCGAAGCAGCGCGGCGGCGGCCAGCTTCTGTCGCACGGGCTCGGTTCCCACGAGCTTGACCACCGCCTCACGCTGCACCAGCTTGTCGTAGGCAGGGATGAAGAGCTCATTGTGATGGTGCCGTAGGTTCTCCCTGTCCTTTTCATCCCCGCTGAACTGGGCGAGGTAGTTGCGCATAGTCCTGCTCTGGGTCCAAAACGCCTCCGCGTCAGCGACGAAGTCGGTGTAGGCCTCTCGGCGCACCTCAGCCCGGTGATCGGCTGCCTCCGCTTCCCGGGCCCGGTCGGCCTGCACGTACACCATGACGCTGCCCGCCAGGCCGACCAGGCTGCCGATCAACCCGCCCGTCAGCCCAGCCCAGGCTGCCGAGCCGCGGGTGATCGTCGGCTTCCCACCCTCCGCATTCCGTTCGCTTTCGCCCATGCTCCAGGCGTACTTCCCCCCGGCCCGATCCACAGCCCGGGCAGGTCCAAACGGGCGGGCGGCCCCACCGCCACACGGGGCATCCTTCGAGCCGATGTCTCTCCGCGCCCCGCCAGCCCGAACGCATCCAGGACACGGGCCCGTCCGGATGGGGCGACCCAGCCGCCAGACGATCCAGCCGCCGTAACCGGCGGCGGGACGGCGCGTTGGTCCCGCGTGACGCTCGACGACCTCTACACCGACATCGTGGCCGAAGAACTCGACACCGACACCGCACCGCCGCGGC
>NZ_JBIVNX010000054.1:0-49652 GCF_044753805.1 Streptomyces sp. NPDC093225 | reverse complement strand
CCGACTCTATCAGATCTTTTCTCGATCCGATTTCCTCGGTGCTTTCCGGTTCCGGCCCGTTTCCCTCTCGGGGGGCTTTTCCCTTTCGGCGTTTCCGACTCTATCAGAATTCTTCACCGGGTTTTTCCGGCTTCAGGATCCGAATAAGAGATCGGGGTTTGACTCCAACTCGTGGAATGGAGATTCCAGCTCGGGAGTAAGAGTGATTCTAGAAGGTTGCAGTCGGACTGTCCAGTCCGAGGCAACCGTTCGAATCTACCTCTCCCGGTCGACCGTGTCAACGGTGTTTCCGGGCCGACGAGGAGACTAGCAGCTCGAGGGGGCCCCTCGCACATCAGGCGGCCGTCGGCACGGACGCGCTGCGGTCCGCGTGCTCGACGTCGCCGGTCTCCCCCGCCCGCGCGGCTCGGCGCCCCACCACGAAGACGTACGCCAGGAAGGCGCCCTCGGCGAGCACGCCGATGGCGATGCGGGCCCAGGTGGGCAGGCCCGAGGGGGTCACGAAGGCCTCGATCAGGCCCGAGACGAAGAGGACCGCGGCCAGCCCGATGGCCATGCCCAGCGCCGCGCGGCCCTGTTCCGCGAGGGCGGTCCTGCGCGTGCGCGGGCCGGGGTCGATGACGGTCCAGCCCAGGCGGAGGCCCGTGCCCGCGGCGACGAAGACCGCCGTCAGTTCCAGCAGGCCGTGCGGGAGGATCAGGCCCAGGAAGGTGTCGAGCCGGCCGGCCGAGGACATCAGGCCGAGGCCGACACCGAGGTTCAGGACGTTCTGGAAGAGGATCCACAGCACGGGCAGGCCCAGGAACGCCCCCAGGACCAGGCACATGGCGGCGGCCTGCGCGTTGTTCGTCCACACCTGTGCGGCGAACGAGGCCGCGGGGTGGCTCGAGTAGTAGACCTCGTACCCGCCGCCCGGCTCCGTCAGTGCGCGCAGTTCCTCGGGGGCGGCGATCGCGGCCTGCACTTCGGGGTGTGCGGCGATCCACCAGCCGATGACCGCGCCGAGGGCCGTGCAGAGCAGGGCGGTCGGCACCCACCAGCGGCGGCTGCGGTAGACGGCGGCGGGGAAGCCCGCGGTGAAGAAGCGGGCCGCGTCGCGCCAGGAGGACCGGCGGGCCCCGGTGACGGTCGCACGGGCGCGGGCCACGAGCTGGGTGAGCCGGCCGGTGAGCATCGGGTCGGGGGCGCTCGACTGGAGGAGGGAGAGGTGGGTGGCGGTGCGCTGGTAGAGCGCGACCAGCTCGTCGGCCTCCTCGCCGGTGAGCCGGCGGCCGCGCCCGAGCAGCTGCTCCAGACGGTGCCACTCTGCCTGGTGGGCGGTGACGAAGACGTCGAGGTCCATCCGGCTGCTGCTCCCCCGCGTGCGATGGCTTCCGATGGCTGCGGACGGCCCGGGCCGCCGGCGGTGCGCGGGTTCCGTGGGGCGTGTCCGTACGAACGTCAGCTTGGCAGACTGGGTGACCTGGCGGCACGGCATGGAGGGCGGGCGTTCGGTGAGCGATCTGGTGACAGGGGACGCGGTCGTCCTGGGGGTGCGGCCCGCGCGGCTGCCGAGCCGGGGGCTGGCCATCGTGATCGACATGGTCGTGCAGTGGGTCGTGTTCCTGGTGGCGTCGGTGGCGCTGCTGGCGGCCACGTCGTCGTTGGACGAGGCGGCCCGGACGGCGGTGTCCATCGCGTTGTTCGTGCTGGTCCTGGTCGGGGTGCCGATCGCGGTGGAGACGCTGAGCCGGGGGCGCTCGCTGGGGAAGCTGGTGTGCGGGCTGCGGGTGGTGCGGGACGACGGCGGCCCGATCCGGTTCCGGCACGCGCTGGTGCGCGGGGCGCTCGGGGTCTTCGAGCTGCTCATGACGTTCGGGACCGTGGCGATCATCGCGTCGTTGGTGTCGGCGCGCGGCCGGCGGCTCGGGGACGTGTTCGCGGGGACGCTGGTCGTGCGCGAGCGGGTGCCGGGGGCGGCGCGGGCCGCGTACGTGCCCCCGCCCCCGCCGTGGCTGGTGGGGCGGTTCTCGGAGCTGGACCTGTCGGCCGTACCGGACGGGCTGTGGCTGGCGGTGCGGCAGTACCTCACGCGGATGCACCAGCTCGACCCGGCGGTGGGCGCGTCGATGGCGGCACGGCTGGCGGACGACCTGGTGGCGTGCACGGGTACGCCCGCGCCGCCGGGCGTGCCGGCCGCGGCGTACCTGGCGGCCGTGGTGCACGAGCGGCAGCAGCGGGATGCGCGGCGGGCCTTCGGGCCGGGTTCCGGGGCTCCGGCGGCGCCGGCTCCCGCCGGAGCCGGGTGGGCGCCCGGGCCTGGCGGTGGTCCGGTGCCCGGTACGTGGCCCGGCGGCGGTCCGGTGGCCGGCGCGTGGCCCGGTGCCGCCGGGGGTCCGGTGGTCGCGGGTATGCCGGCTGCGCCGGTCGGTGTGCCGGTCGTGCCGGCTGCGGTGCCGCCGACGGCGGGTGGCGCGGAGGTTCCTCCCGCGACGGGGTTCGCGCCGCCGGCGTAGGGCGGCGCAGGTCGGTGGCCGGGCCTAGGCCGGGAAGGTCGAGGGCGGGGTTTCCAGTTCCTCGAGTTCGATGCCGGGGGCGGACAGGACCACGTCGCCGGCGATGTGCACGGTGTGCTGCTCGCCCGTGTCCAGGGCGCTGACCTGGTACTCGTCCACCATCAGCGGTCCGCTGTCGGTGGGGTGCGCCTCGCTCTTCACCAGCGCCCACGCCTGGTCGACCGTGCGGGGTGCCAGGACGGGGTCGGTGAAGGCCACGAGCCGGACCCGGGTGGGGGGTGCGGCGGGGGTGAGGCGCAGCAGGCGGGCAGTGGCGACGTAGAAGGCCGGGGACGTGCCGGTGAAGGCGTGGGCGGGGACGTTGCCTTCGGTGGCCTCGGTGCCGGTGGGGTCGGTGCGGACCCAGGTGACGCCGTCGAGGGCGGCGCCGCGGACCTGCCAGTCGGCGGCGTGGAGTTCGAGGCGGATGGGGCGGCCGAGTTCGTCGACGGCCAGGTCGACCGAACCCCTGTCCTCCCCGGTGGGGGTGGTGATCCGGGAGACGTAGCGCCAGCCGGAGGGGCCGGGGGCGCACTGGAAGTGCTCGTCGCCGAGGGGGGTGTGGTCGTGCGGGTCGTGGAGCGAGTATCGGCCGCGGGGCATGGGGTCGCCTGCTGTTCGTGAGGTGTGGTGCGTGTGCGTGCGTGCGTGCGTGCGTGCGTGCGGGTGAGCCTGTGTGCTGTGTGCCTGTGTGCGTACGGGTTCTGGTCGTCCGGTCCGGCGGGGCGGGGCCGGGTACGGGGCAGGCCCCCGGCACTGGGTGCGGGGGCCTGCCTGGTGCACTGTGCTGCGGCCGGACCGGTGGGACCGGGCCGGGATCAGTAGCGGTAGTGGTCCGGCTTGTACGGGCCCTCGACCTTGACGCCGATGTAGTCGGCCTGCTCCTGGCGCAGGGTGGTCAGCTTGACGCCCAGGGCGGCGAGGTGGAGGCGGGCGACCTTCTCGTCGAGGTGCTTGGGGAGCACGTAGACGTCGGTCGGGTACTCGTTCGGCTTGGTGAAGAGCTCGATCTGGGCCAGGGTCTGGTCCGCGAAGGAGTTCGACATGACGAACGACGGGTGGCCGGTGGCGTTGCCCAGGTTGAGCAGGCGGCCCTCGGACAGGACGATCAGGACCTTGCCGTCGGCGAACGTCCAGGTGTGGACCTGCGGCTTGACCTCGTCCTTGACGATGCCCTCGATCTTCGCCAGGCCGGCCATGTCGATCTCGTTGTCGAAGTGGCCGATGTTGCCGACGATCGCCTGGTGCTTCATCTTGGCCATGTCCGCGGCCATGATGATGTCCTTGTTGCCGGTCGTGGTGATGAAGATGTCGGCCGTCTCGACGACCTCGTCCAGCGTGGTGACCTGGAAGCCGTCCATCGCCGCCTGCAGGGCGCAGATGGGGTCGATCTCGGTGACGATGACGCGGGCGCCCTGGCCGCGCAGCGACTCCGCGCAGCCCTTGCCGACGTCGCCGTAACCGCACACGACGGCGGTCTTGCCGCCGATGAGGACGTCGGTGGCGCGGTTGATGCCGTCGATGAGGGAGTGGCGGCAGCCGTACTTGTTGTCGAACTTCGACTTCGTCACCGCGTCGTTCACGTTGATCGCCGGGAACAGCAGCGTGCCCTCGGCCATCATCTCGTACAGGCGGTGGACACCGGTGGTGGTCTCCTCGGTGACGCCGCGGATGTCGGACGCGAGCTGCGTCCACTTCTGCGGGCTCTCCTCGAGGGTGCGGTTGAGGAGGGTGAGGATGTGGCCGTACTCCTCGGAGTCCGCGGTGGCCGGGTCCGGGGCCTGGCCGGCCTTCTCGAACTCGACGCCCTTGTGGACGAGGAGGGTGGCGTCACCGCCGTCGTCGAGGATCATGTTCGGGCCGCCGGTGGGGGTGCCCGGCCAGGTCAGCGCCTGCTCGGTGCACCACCAGTACTCCTCCAGCGTCTCGCCCTTCCAGGCGAAGACCGGGACGCCCTGCGGGTTCTCCGGGGTGCCGTTCGGGCCGACGGCGATGGCCGCGGCGGCGTGGTCCTGGGTGGAGAAGATGTTGCAGGAGGCCCAGCGGACCTCGGCGCCGAGCGCGACGAGCGTCTCGATCAGCACGGCGGTCTGCACGGTCATGTGCAGCGAGCCGGTGATGCGGGCGCCGGCCAGCGGCTGGGCGGCGGCGTACTCCTTGCGGATCGACATGAGGCCGGGCATCTCGTGCTCGGCCAGCGTGATCTCCTTGCGGCCGAAGGCGGCGAGGGAGAGGTCTGCGACCTTGAAGTCCATGCGTGCTGCTCCTCTGGGATGGTCGAGAGGGTGGGTACGGCTGAGCCGTGCACCTCTGGGGGCGCACCAGCGCAGTCCGTCGGAGGCCCTCTCTCCCCTCGGCCGGCCACGCAGGACCGCCCGACCGCCATCAGCAGCGACGTCTGACACCGTTCCCGAATCTACACCGATCGGCCGAGTCCGCCCCAGCCGACGGCGGGACAAGTAGTGGCGGTTTTCGGGCGTTGCGGTGTGGCCGGTTCGCCCCCCGTCCGCTGCGCGCGCGGGCGGGGGGCGTCGCCGTACGGCGGGCCGGGCCGTCAGGCCTGGGCGGCGGGGGTGGAGGGGTTGGAGCGGAGGATGTCCGGCTCCAGGTAGATGACGCGGGCGATCGGGACGGCCTCGCGGATGCGCGCCTCGGCGGCGTCGATGGCGCGGGCCACCTCGGCGGCGGTGTCGTCGTGCTGCACCGCGATCTTGGCGGCGACGAGCAGTTCCTCGGGGCCGAGGTGCAGGGTGCGCATGTGGATGACGCCGGTGACGGTGCGGCCGTCGACGACGGCCGCACCGATCTTGGCGACCTCCTCGGTGCCCGCGGCCTCGCCGAGGAGCAGCGACTTGGTCTCGGCGGCCAGCACGATCGCGATGACGATCAGCAGCGCGCCGATGCAGACGGTGCCGATGCCGTCCCAGATGCCGTCGCCGGTCAGGAGCGACAGGCCGACGCCGCCGAGGGCGAGGACGAGGCCGACGAGGGCGCCGAAGTCCTCGAGGAGGACCACGGGGAGCTCGGGGGCCTTGGCGCGGCGGATGAAGTCCTTCCAGGACAGCGCGCCGCGCAGCTGGTTGGACTCGGCGATGGCGGTCCGGAAGGAGAAGCCCTCCGCGATGATCGCGAAGACGAGCACGCCGACGGGCCAGTACCAGGCCTCGATCTCGTGCGGCTCCTTGATCTTCTCGTAGCCCTCGTAGATCGCGAACATGCCGCCGACCGTGAAGAGGACGATGGAGACGAGGAAGGCGTAGATGTAGCGCTCGCGCCCGTACCCGAAGGGGTGCTGGGGGGTGGCCTCGCGCTGGGCCTTCTTGCCGCCGAGGAGCAGCAGCCCCTGGTTCCCGGAGTCGGCCAGCGAGTGGACGCCCTCCGCCAGCATCGACGACGATCCGCTGAAGGCGAAGGCGACGAATTTGGAGGCAGCGATGGCGAGGTTGGCGGCGAGGGCCGCCACGATCGCCTTGGTTCCGCCTGACGCGCTCATGGGTGCAGGGTGTCCCTTCTCGGGCCGTGGCCTGGAGAGCCGGTTGATTCGGCCGCACATTGTTGCAGCCGCCGGGCGGGACGCTACGTCAGACCACTACGGTGGCCCGGAAAATCGTGCCGCTATCGGACAATTCAACCTTCTCGCCGGCGGGAACGAACACGGACTGCCCCGGCGCGAGGGCCTCTTGGTGTCCGCCCGGAGCGCGTACCACGGGGGCGCCGGCGGTGCAGAGCAGGATCTGCGGGGTCGCGTCGGGGAGTTGCACGGGGGCCGCACCGGGCGCGAGGAGGAAGCGGGAGAGCCGGAACTCGTCGATGGGGGTCTCGTACACCTCCTCGGTGCCGCCCTCGGGCCTCAGGAGGGCGGGCTCGCCGGGCTCGAACGAGGTGACCCGCAGCAGCTCGGGCACGTCGACGTGCTTGGGGGTGAGTCCGCAGCGCAGCACGTTGTCCGAGTTGGCCATCAACTCGACGCCGAGGCCGTCGAGGTAGGCGTGCGGGATGCCGGCGCCGAGGAACATGGCCTCGCCGGGCTGGAGCCGTACGGGGTTGAGCAGCATGGCGGCGATGACGCCGGGGTCGCCCGGGTAGTGGTGCGCGAGGCCGGCGAAGGCCTCGTACGGGCCGCCCAGCCGCTCGGCGGCGGCGCCGGCCTCGGCGACCGTACGGGCCGTCTCGGCGCGGTCGGCGCTCAGCACCGCGGTGAGGACCTCGCGCAGGGCCGCGTCGGCGGGGTGGGCGTGCAGCAGGTCGACGTACGGCTTGAGGGAGTCGACCTCGAGGCCGGCGATGAGGTCGGCCGCCTCGACGGGGTCGCGGAAGCCGCACAGGCCCGTGAACGGGGTGAGGGCGCAGACCAGTTCGGGCTTGTGGTTGGCGTCCTTGTAGTTGCGGTGCGGGGCGTCGATCGCGACGCCGCGGCGCTCCTCGTCGGCGAAGCCCTCGCGGGCCTGGGCGAGGTCGGGGTGGACCTGGAGGGAGAGCGGGGCGCCGGCGGCCAGGATCTTGAACAGGAAGGGCAGTGCGGGACCGAACTTCGCGACCGCGGCCGCGCCCAGTTCGCGCTCGGGGTCGGCGGCGATGATCTCGCCGAGGGCCTTCTCGCCGGTGCCGCGGTCGACGCGGGAGGGGGCGCCGGGGTGGGCTCCCATCCACAGCTCGGCCTGCGGCTCGCCCGTGGGTGCGGTGCCGAGGAGTTCCGGGATCGCGGTGGTGGAACCCCAGGCGTAGGGGCGGACGGTGTTCGAGAGGCGGTCCATCGGTCGTCTTCCTGTGGGAGGCGGGCCGGGACGGGCCTGGCGGACCTGCCCGCCGTGTGCGGGGCCGGGGTCCTCCGGTCAGGCCGGTCCCTTGGTCGTGAACGTCCGCGGGGGCCGTGCACGTCCGTGACGGGTACGGGATACCGGGTCCGGGTGACGGGACGCCTGGTCCGGGTGACGGTGGCCCGTACGGCCGTGGAACGTACGCCTCCTCACGGGCGCCCCCCTGAGGCCAGCGCCAGGTAGGCGGTGGCGAAGTCGGTGACGGCGAGGAGTTCGGCGAGCGATTCGAGGTCGCTGCCCTCCTCGGGTTCGAGCTCGCTGACGGCCGTGTCGTGGCTGAGGGCGAGTTCCCGCGCGGCCGGGGCGGCGGTCAGTCCGCCGGTCGGCCGGTCGCGCAGCAGGACGACGCGGGCGTGCAGGGCCTGGCGCTCCTCCACGCGGTCGCGGAAGAAGTCGTCGGGGTCGGCGCCGGCGGCGAAGGCGCCGGCCAGCAGGACCCCGTGGGCCGGCAGGGCCATCGGCAGTTCGGCGGCGAGCGCGGGGCGGCCGGCGAGTTCGGCGAGCACGGCGGCGAAGCGGCGGCCGGCGGGGCCCGCGCCGGCGCCCTCGGTCCAGATGAGCGGGAGGGAGTCGGCGAGTTCCGCGGCCAGGGTCTTGGCGGGGTTCGAGTACGTCGCGATGGCCGGCCCGCAGCGCTCGGCGGTGCGGTCGAGGCGGTCGGCGACGAGCTGGAGGTTCTCCGGGGAGGCGGAGATCAGGCCGACCTTGTCGAGGAGCACGAGCAGCGGGGTGAGCAGGGCCCACAGCGCGCCGGGGCCGGCGGAGGTGGCGCTGTCGTCGACCTCTTGGTGCGGGGCCGTGGCCATGGGGACGACGAGCCCGTGGGCGGCACCGACGGACTCGCTGAGCGGGCTGCGCTGGGGGGCGACGGCGACGACGGTGCAGCCGCGCCGGTAGGCCTGCTCGGCGAGGACGGCCAGACCGGGCTCGGAGCCGTCGGTGGTGGCGATGAGCAGCAGGTCGACCGAGCCGGCCCAGCCGGGCAGGGCCCAGCGCAGGGCGCCGGAGGCCGGGGCGACGCCGGTCGGGTGCAGGCGCGTGACGGGGGCGCTCGCGCCGGCGAGGGCCGAGAGCAGGTCCGACACTCCGGTGGGGGCGGTGCCGGGGCCCGCGATCAGGACCGCGCGGGGGCGGCCGTCGGGGCGCAGGTCGGCGAGGCCGGCCTCGGCCGCGTGCCGGGCCGCGGTACGGACCCGGGCGCCGGCTTCCGCGGCGCCGCGGAGCAGCCCTCGGCGGTCCGCCCGGCCGAGGGCCTCGGGTTCGTCCAGCAGCGACTCGTCCAGCATGGGGCCTCCGAATTTCACCGGTCCTGGTCGTGCGGGGGGTGCCTCGGCCACCGCGGGCCCGTGGGTCGGGCGCCCCGGCGCCCCGGGGCGCGGCTCAGGCGGGGCGGCGCGCCTCGTCCACGAGGAGGACGGGGATGCCGTCGCGCACGGGGTAGGCCAGGCCGCAGTCGTCCTTGCCGGTGCAGATCAGCTCGGGGGCCGACTCGTCCGCCGACCGGTCCTCGAGGGGGGCGTGGCAGGCGGGGCAGGCGAGGATCTCCAGAAGGCCGGCTTCGAGCGGCATGGGGCGTCCCTTCAACAAGCGGTTTGGGCCAGGTCAGCGTACCGCCGTCTGCGGTGCGGTGCGGCTTGGCGGGGCCTGCGGGGGCGGTTCTCGGACCCCTTGCGCGGGGTCGGGCACTGCGCGCCGGCCTCCACGGGCTCCGCCCCGGACCCCGCGCCTCGCGCGCCGGCGGGGCCGGATACGGCCGGCCGGCGTCTCGAACGGATGGCGGGGCCGGGAATCCGGCCCCGCCACCCGTCCGGTTGGTCAGGCGCGGACCAGGGCGAGGACCTCGTCGCGGAGGGTGGCGAGCGTGGCGGCGTCGCGGGCCTCGACGTTCAGGCGCAGGAGCGGCTCGGTGTTGGAGGGCCGGAGGTTGAACCACCAGTCGGCGGTGGAGACCGTCAGGCCGTCGAGCTCGTCCAGCGTGACGCCCGGCCGGTCCGCGAAGGCGGCGCGGACGGCGGCGGTGCGGGCCGTCTGGTCGGCGACGGTGGAGTTGATCTCGCCGGAGCCGACGTAGCGGTCGTAGGACGAGACGAGCGCCGAGAGGGGCCCGTCCTGGCCGCCGAGGGCCGCGAGGACGTGGAGCGCGGCCAGCATGCCGGTGTCCGCGTTCCAGAAGTCCTTGAAGTAGTAGTGCGCCGAGTGCTCGCCGCCGAAGATCGCCCCGCTCTTCGCCATCTCCTCCTTGATGAAGGAGTGCCCGACGCGGGTGCGGACCGGGGTGCCGCCGTGCTCGCGGACGACCTCCGGCACCGACCAGGAGGTGATCAGGTTGTGGATGACCGTGCCCGAGCCGCCGTGCCGCTCCAGCTCGCGGGCGGCGACCAGGGCGGTGATCGCGGACGGGGAGACTCCCTCGCCGCGCTCGTCGACGACGAAGCAGCGGTCGGCGTCGCCGTCGAAGGCGATGCCGAGGTCGGCGCCCTCGGCGCGGACCCGCTGCTGGAGGTCGACGATGTTCTTCGGGTCGAGGGGGTTGGCCTCGTGGTTGGGGAAGGTGCCGTCCAGCTCGAAGTACATCGGGACGACGTCCAGCGGCAGCCCGGCGAAGACCGTGGGGACGGTGTGGCCGCCCATGCCGTTGCCGGCGTCGACGACGACCTTGAGCGGCCGGATGGCCGAGAGGTCCACGAGGGACTTCAGGTGGGCGGCGTAGTCGTCGAGGGTGTCGCGTCGCGTGACGGTGCCGGTCCGCTCCGCCGGGACGGGCGCGGGGGCGCCGTCCTCGAGCCAGCCCTCGGCCAGGGTGCGGATCTCCGCGAGGCCGGTGTCCTGGCCCACGGGTGCGGCCCCGGCCCGGCACATCTTGATGCCGTTGTACTGGGCGGGGTTGTGCGAGGCGGTGAACATCGCGCCGGGCAGGCCGAGGTGGCCGGAGGCGAAGTACAGCTGGTCGGTGGAGCACAGACCGATCTCGGTCACGTCGGCCCCCCGGGCGGCGGCGCCGCGCCCGAAGGCGGCGGCCAGGCCGGGCGACGAGGGCCGCATGTCGTGTCCGATCACGATGGCCGTGGCCTGGGTGACCTGCACGAAAGCGGCGCCGAACAGCTCCGCCAGCGTTTCGTCCCACTGGTCCGGGACGACCCCGCGTACGTCGTACGCCTTGATGATCTGCGACAGATCGGCTGCCACGGCCTGCCCTCCTGAGGTCGGTGCGGTGGTCGCACCAACCTACCCGGCGGGGCGGCCCGGAGGGCCCGTGGGGCAGCGGCGGGCCCGGCGCGTGGCGGCCGGGTGGCGGGAAAGGGAGGGCGGTGGGGCGGCGGGCTCCCGGTGTCGGGTGCGCCGCGGCGGCTCAGGAGTCCGGCGAGCGCAGGACGCGCAGGTGACCTCGGCGGGTCTCGCCCACGGGGCCGCCGTTCTTGCCGCCGCCGGCCTCGGCCGCGCGGTCGTGCGGGCGGGCCGCCTCGCGGACGGCGTTGGCGAGTGCTTCCAGGTCGTCGCCGGTGGGCCGGGACGGTTTCGAGCCGTCGCTCAGGCGTACGACGTCCCAGCCGCGGGGTGCGGTCAGGCGCTCCGAGTGCTCGGCGCACAGGTCGTAGCAGTGGGGCTCGGCGTAGGTGGCGAGCGGGCCGAGAACTGCGGTCGAGTCGGCGTAGACGTACGTCAGTGTTGCGACGGCAGGGCGGCCGCACGCGGTGCGCGAACAGCGACGTACAGGGCTCACGAGGTTGGACGGTACCGCACTCTTGACCGGGCCGCGACGACTCTGCCCCAGCTCACTCCCCCGTGTCGTGGCGGGATCTCGGCCCTCGCGCGCCCGGCGGCGACCGGTCTGACCTGCGCGGGACGGTCCGGGGGTGGGGGGCGCACGGCCGGATCTCGGTCACGAGTCGGTACGAACCATGACAGTCGGCGCGAGATCACCGCTCAGCGGAGGATCCGGAACCGCACCCAAGCTTGGCCGGAATGTTCAATGTGCGACATGCCGGGCGGTTGCGGGGCGAAGCGCCCGCGACCGGCGTGCGGGCCGCCGCGGGGCCGGTCGGCGCCCCGAACCGGCCCGCTGCCTGGCGCGATACCGTCGCCGGCCGGGTACGACGCGCCCGCCGAGGCCGCCGGGACCGGCCCGCGGCGGTCCGCCGAGGGCTACCCTGCGTGGGTGATGGACAGTCCCGTACCGCCTCCCCAGAGTGAGCGCCCCTACGAGCCGCGGCCACGCCGCCGCGACCGGCACGGCCGGGGGATGCGGGGCCCCGTCGCGCCGCCGCAGGTGCCGCTGTCGGCCAGCCGGGCGGAGCTCTTCGGCGACCTCGTGCAGGACTCCGTGGAACGGCTGGAGCGGCGTTGGCCGCAGCTGGCCGAGGTGGAGTTCGTCGTGGCCGAGGTGCCGCGGCCGGGCGGCGCGGAGACGGGCTGGAGCGACGAGGCCGTACCGCTGGGCGGGGTGGTGCCGGCGCACGACGGCGATCCGGCGCGGATCGTGGTCTACCGGCGGCCGGTGGAGATCCGGACGAAGTCGCGCGACGAGCGGGCCCTGCTGGTGCACGAGATCGTCGTGGAGCAGGTCGCGGAACTGCTGGGGCTGTCCCCGGAGTCGGTCGACCCCCGGTACGGGCAGGAGTAGCGGCCGGGGGCGGGGCGCCTTGGGCCCGGTGGTCCCGGGGGTGATCGGCTGGTGGTCGCGGGGGCTCGCTTCGGGGTGGGTCCCGTGGTGTGTGGGTCCCCTCGGCGCTTGACCCGGCAGGGCCTGCAGGCCCTGCGGCAGGCCCACCCCTGGGGCTTCGGGGCCTTCGGCCCTGGCCTGCGGCCACCCCAGGCCCGGGCCTGCCTCCGGACCAGCCTGCCCTACCGCCTCAAGCGCCTCCCCCACACACCACGGGACCCACCAGGCACCGCCAAGGATGCGGTGGCCCGGGTCGGGCCGGGACCTGGCGCGGGGCGCCGCGGGGCTCGGGCCAGGTCTCGCCGCCGCCCGTGGACCCACCCGGCACCCGTGGGCCGGAGCCCAGGTCGGCCCCGGCCGGGATCAGCGGCTCAGCACCGACAGGTCCTGCTCCGCCTCCGGTACCGCGACCGTGCCGCGGTCGTCGGGCAGCGTCTGGATCGTGAACATCGGGATCCCGTCGTCGGGCAGCGCCAGCATGCGCGCGACGTGCACCGGCCCGCCCGACTCGGTCTCGACGGTCAGTGCGTACGAGCCCTTGAGCCCGGCCGGCACCGGTGGCTGGACGGCCAGGGTCGTGCCCGCCTTCACCGTGTACGTCTTCGACGTCGACGTCCCCGCCTGCGTGCCGACGGAGGCGGTGACCTTGACGGTCGCGTCGGCGGTCGGGGCGGTCAGGGAGAGGGTGGTGCCGGTGGCCCGGTTGTCGGCCGCGGTGGCCCGCGCACCCAGCGCCCCGGTGGCCGGGACGAAGGCCAGCTCCTGCTTCGCGCCGCTGCCTCGGGTCACCCGCAGGGCGGCCACGACCGGTGCGGTGTGCGCGGGGTCGGCGGGGGCGAGCAGCAGCGAGCCGGCGTCGCCGCGGGTGAGGTTCTTGAGGTCGATCGTCGCCGTCATCCGGGACTTCACGTGCAGCGTCTCGGCGCCGGCCGGGGTGATCGAGCCGGTCGGGCCGGCCAGCCGCAGCTTCAGGTCGGCGTCGTCGTCGCCGGTGGCGAAGGCGACCAGGCGGACGTCGGTGGCGTCGGCCGGGATGCCGGGCAGGACCAGGGAACCGGCCGCGTCGGCGGAGGCGGGCAGCCAGTCGGCGCCCACGCCCTCCTCCTGGACCTGCACGGCGGCGCCGACCCGCCCGGTGCGGGTGGTGACGTGCACGGTCAGGTCGGCCAGCGGCGCGGTCGTCAGCGTCGACAGCAGCACGGGCACGGAGGACTTGGCCGGCACCGGGATGCCCTCGCCCGCGCCCGAGTCGGACTTGAGGACGCCGTCGGGGCCGTAGAGCTCGATGTCGACGACGGCGGCGGTGTCGTCGGGGTTGGTGACGTGCAGGTAGTCCTGCCGGGTCTTGGCGGTGCTCGCGCCCGGGAACCAGAAGTCGGTGTCGGGGGCGGTGCAGCTGACCCCCAGCACGCCGCGGGCCGAGCCCGCGGAGACGACGGTGGTCTGCTGGGCGGCCCAGCCGGGGGCGAGGCGGCCGTCCGCGGCACCGGCGAGGGCCGGGGCCTCGGCGCCGTTGGCGCTGCCCGAGACCGGCTTGCCGGGCTCCTTGAGGGTCAGCCGGGCGGTGGGCTTCTTGTCGGCGGTCACCAACTGCGCGGTGCCCGTACCGGTGGCCGCCCCGTCGGCACCCTTCGGGGTGACGGAGGTGTACGTCGTCTCGGCGAGGTCGGAGCCGCTGGGCGCGGGGCAGAGCAGCGCGGACCGCTCGACCGGCAGCCGGGTCGCGGCCCGGCCGGAGTCGGCGGCCGGTGCGGCGGGCGCGGTGAACGCGGCGATCCCGGTGAGGGCCGCGAGCCCGGCGGCCGCGGCGGCGAGGGTCAGGGGTGCGCGGTTCACTGCTGGTTGCTCCCGTCGGAACGCCGGTCGTCGTGGCCGAAGCCCTGGGCGCGGCCCCGGGCGTGGGGGTCGTACGGGGCGGCCTCGCCGTAGCCGTACGCGGCGTCGGGGCTGCCGTCGAGGTGGCTGCCGTCGGGGTACCCGGTCTCGCCGTAGCCGCCGTCCGCGTGGGTGCCGGAGCCGTCGCGGTACGAGCCGTCGGCGTAGCCGCCGTCCTCGTACGGGCCGTCCCCGTAGCCGGCACCGGCGTACCCGCCGGCGCCCGCGCCGTCCCGGTACCCGGTTTCGGCGTACCCGCCGGCGTCCGTGCCGCCGTGCGCCGCGCCGGGGTGTCCGGTGCCGGGGTAGGTCCCGTCGCCGTACGCGGTCCCGGCCGCGGGGTCGGCGTAGCCGGAGTCCGCGTAGCCGGTCTCGGGGAAGCCGCCCTGCGGGTGGCCGGTGCCCTGGGCCCCGTACCCGTAGCCGGTGGCCTCGGGAGCGTCCGCGTAGGCCGGGGCGGGGGTGTCCCACTCGCCGTAGGCGGGCTGCGCGGGCACGCCCGTGAACGCGTCCGTCCGCGCGTCGCCGGTCCCGGTGGCGTACGGGCCGTCGGAGGCGTGCGCGTCGGCGGCGTACGCATCGTCGGAGCCCTGCGGGTCGGCCGCGTACGGGTCGGCCTGCTGACCGTACGCCTCGGCGGGCGCGGCGGCGGCCTCGGCCTCGGCGCGCAGCCGGCGGGCCCGCCGGCCGGTGCCCTCGGTGCCCTGCGGCGCGGCGGGGGCCTCCTCCTCCGGGAGGTCGTCGTCGAGTTCGCGGCGGCGGCCCGGCAGGGCCATCACGAGCAGGACCACGGCCAGGGTGCCCTGCGTCCAGTGCCAGGCGCGGTTGGCGAAGGAGCCCGCGTAGGTGAGGTCGAGGCGGCCGCCCTCGGCGGGGAGTTCGAAGGCCTGGGCCCAGCCGTCGACGGTCTTCTTCGTCAGCTCGCGGCCGTCGAGGGTGGCCCGCCAGCCGGGCGCGGCGGTGTCGGCGATGCGCAGGACGCGGCCGACGGGTCCGGCGGGGACCTCGGTGTGGGCCTCGACGGCGCCGGAGGCGACCGGGATCGGGTCGTCGCCGGGCTTGCCGGAGAGGATCACGGCCCGGGCGACCTGGCGGTCGACCCGCCACAGCGCGCTGCCGTCGAGCTGGCTGAGGCGGCTCAGGCCCGGGGTGGCGTCGAGGACGCGGCCCATCTGCTGGGGTGCGCCGTCGCGGACGAGGACGTAGCGGATCGCGAAGGAGCCGAGCTGGTCGGTCTGGTCGGCGCCGGAGCCGGCGACGAGGTTGGAGACGACCTTGTCGAGGCGGGGGTCGCTGCCGTTCGCGGCGGCGATCTCGGCGTCGCCGAGGTGGCCGCCGGAACCGCGGACGAGGGTGTAGGCGACCTTGGCGGGCGAGTCCCCGTCGAGGACGAGGGTGCGGGCCTGGTCGCGGGTGCGGCTCTCCTCGGCGACGAAGGCGGGCACCTGGACGGGGTCGCGGCGCTCCAGCGGTCCGGCCGCGCCGCCGAGCATCCAGCCCGCGGCGGCGACCAGCGGGCCGCCGGCCGCGGCGAGGGCGATCAGACCGGCCAGGGGCTGGCGCCAGCCGAAGTTCTGGGCGGCGACGCGCTCGCGGGCGCCGTCCGCGCCGAGGGTGGCGGCGGCCAGGAGCGCGATGCCGTAGAGGAGGGTCGCGGGGCCGGCCCAGCCGGTGCGGTTGAGCAGGACGGCGCAGGCCAGTCCGGCCAGGGCGACGGCCCAGGCGGTGCGGATCGCGAACCGGCGGTCGTCGCGCAGCAGGGCCGCGAGGGCGGCGAGCACGATGCCGATGAGCAGCAGGCCGCCGACGGTCTTGGGGCCGCCGGGGCTGATGCCGAGCAGGTCGAGGGCGGTCGCGGCGCCGGGGTCGGCGGGCAGGCCGGCCTCGCGCAGCAGGGCGGCGGGGTGCGTGAACAGCGTCAGCGACCAGGGGGCGAGCACCAGCACCGGAGTGGCCAGGTTGGCCAGCAGCCGCAGCGCGTAGGCGGTCGCCTGGGCGCGGTTGACGACGAGGGCGGCGATGCCGAGGACGGCGGCCAGCGGCCAGACGACCGGGGTGAAGGCGGTCGCGAGCGTGAGCAGGAGGGTGTACGTCCACAGGGCCCGCCAGCTTCCCCTGGCCCCCTCTTCCCGGTCGGTCAGGCCGTACGCGGCCACGGCGGCGCGGGCGAGGAGCGGCAGGAGCACGGCCAGCACGGCGGTGCCGAGGCGGCCGCCGGCCAGCGCGCCGGTGACGGCGGGCAGGAAGGCGTACGCGATCGCGGCCCAGGCGCGCAGCAGGCGGGACTCGACCAGCGGCCGGGAGGCGAAGTAGGCGGTCAGGCCGGCCAACGGGACGGAGCAGACGAGCAGGAGGGTGAGCGCGAGCTGCGGGTTGCCGAGGAGGAGGCCGGAGAGGGTGGCGAGGACCGCGAGGTAGGGGGGTGCGGTGGTGGTGTCGCCGGTGCCGACCGGGTGCCAGTCGGCGAGGTAGCCGCCGCCGAGCCCGGAGGCGCCGTCGGGGGCGGGCAGCAGGGCGCCGCCCATGAGGGAGCCGCCGCCGAGGAGGCCGCGGCAGGCGACGAGGGAGGCGAGCAGCAGGACCGCGAACAGCACGGGCGCGGGCTTGCGGGCGATGCGCTTGAGGCGGGCGAACTGCTCGATCTCGAGGAAGTCGGCGTCGTCGCCGCCGGGTCCGGACTCGACGGCACCGTGCCGGCCGGCGCCGGGGGCGTCGGAGTCGCGGCCGGCGCCGAGGTAGCCGGCGAGCTGCTCGACGGTGGCGCGGACGGTGGCGCCGGGCGGCGGGAACAGCGGGCGCAGTTCGGCGGCGGGGACGGCGGAGCGGCCGCGCCGGCGCCGGGCGGAGAGGATCCGCCCGGGGCGCAGGAGGGTGCGGAAGAGGCCGCCGACCTCGTCGACGGCCTGACCGGGGGCCTTGCCCACGAGGTAGGCGAGGGTGCGCAGAAGGGTGCCGAGGACGAGCCGGAGGAGGACGTACGGCAGGGCGGCGGTGCGCGCGTTGACGAGCATCGTGTAGACGGCGCCGGACTTGTCCACCCGGTGCGGGCTCGCGACGGAGCGGCCGGCGCAGTCGATGGGGCGGCGTTCGCGGGCGGAGGCCTCGGCGTGCCGCAGGACGGCGTCGGGGGCGACGAGGACGCGGTGGCCGGCTGTGTGGGCGCGCCAGCACAGGTCGACGTCGTCGCGCATGAGGGGCAGGCGGCGGTCGAAGCCGCCGAGCTGCTCGTAGACGTCGCGGCGGACGAGCATGCCGGCGGTGGAGACGGACAGCACGGGGCGGATCTGGTCGTGCTGGCCCTGGTCCTGCTCGCGGCGGTCGAGGCCGGTCCAGCGGCGGCCGCTGTGGGCGATGGTGACGCCGGCTTCGAGCAGCTGCTTGCGGTCGTACCAGCCGCGCAGCTTGGGGCCGATGACGGCGGCGTCGGGGTTTTCGTCGGCGACGCGCAGGAGTTGGGCCAGGGCGTCGGGGGCGGGAGCGCAGTCGTCGTGGAGCAGCCACAGCCACTGGACGGGCTCGCCGTGGGGGAGGTCGGGGAGGTCGTACGCGTCGTCGTTCCAGGTGCGGCTGACGGGGTCCCAGCCGCTGGGGCGCTTGAGGTACGGGAGGTCCTCGGGGGTGAGGACGGGGGCCGTACGGACACACTCGTCGACGGCGGCGCCGAAGCCGGTGCGGCGGGCGAGGTGGAGGACGCGCCCGTCGCCGAAGGCCTCCGTCAGCAGGCGGGCGGAGTCGTCGGCGCTGCCGGTGTCGGCGGCGACGTGGCCCTGCGCGGGGCGTTCCTGGCCGAGGAGGCCGGCGAGGGCCTGGGGGAGCCAGCGGGAGCCGTCGTGCGCGACGAGGACCGCGGTGACGACATGCCGGGGGAACTCGGGTGCGGCGGCCGCCGTAGAGGAGGAGGCCGCCTGGTGACTGTGCACGGACATCGGGGTACGAGCCCTCCGGGCTGGGGACTCCCCCGGCGGCGGGGCCGGGGGGAGGGTCCGGGGCGCCTGTGCCCCGGAGGCTGCTGGACAGCGCCCCACACTAACGGCTGCGCAGACGGCGGTCCGCCTCCTGCGGGGAAGGTGCAGGAGGCGGACCGTTGGTCGATGTGGCCGCCACCGGTGAGGTGTTGCGGCGTTTGTGCGGATTTGGGAGAGGGCTCCGGGTGGGCGTCCGGCGGCCGACCGGTCGGGTCGGCGGGGGCCGGGGTCGGGGTCGGGTCGGCGGGGCCGGGGTCGGGTCGGGCTCGGGCGACTCGGGGTCGGAACGGCGCTCGGGCTCGATCTCGGGCGGCTCTTCGGTCTCCGTCGGGTCCCGCGGGTCAGGCGGGTCAGGCGGGGAGTTCGGCGACCGGTCGGGGTCGGTGCGTCAGATGGCGGCCTTCTTCAGGCGGCGGCGCTCGCGTTCGGACAGGCCGCCCCAGATGCCGAAGCGCTCGTCGTTCGCGAGGGCGTATTCGAGGCACTCGGAGCGGACCTCGCAGGCGAGGCAGACCTTCTTGGCCTCCCGGGTCGAGCCGCCCTTCTCGGGGAAGAAGGACTCGGGATCGGTCTGGGCGCACAGTGCGCGCTCCTGCCATCCGAGTTCCTCGTCCGCCTCCTCGACCAGCAGTTCCTGAAACAGCTCGGTCATGTGCGCCCCTCGTCTGTCTTTTGTGCGTCCCCGTGTGCTGCCGTGGCCGAAAACCGGCCGAACGACACGAGTGAAATTACAAGTGTGTGGCTCCGAAGCAGTCAAGCCGAGATCTGCTAATGGGCCCCTTATTCACTCTGCGGAACCAAACGTATGCAGAAAGTGCCCATACTGCGAAAAATCGTGACACATGACACGCGCATCGCTCGGCACCGCAGCTTCACCCATAACGGACGCGTAACGGGTCGTTCGGGTTGCACCGCCACCTCCCCGGTCGCCCCATGCACAAACCTTTCTCCGGAC
The DNA here is from genome assembly GCF_044753805.1 of Streptomyces sp. NPDC093225. Lineage (NCBI taxonomy): Bacteria > Bacillati > Actinomycetota > Actinomycetes > Kitasatosporales > Streptomycetaceae > Streptomyces > Streptomyces sp. NPDC093225. The sequence continues at coordinate 30,846 of NZ_JBIVNX010000054.1, read as the reverse complement.
GCATTAACCGGATGAGGTGAAACTTTTCCCCCAAACCGGACATTGGGTTGACAGTCGCGCCTTAAACCCGCTCTCCTTGTCCACATGTCAGCGAACGCAGCCCTCCTCGAGACCCCCCTCCGCGGGTCCCTCGGTGCTGCCCAGGTTCGCTGTTGCTGTTGCTGCTGTTGATGCCCTAGAGCGTCCGGCTCCCCTCCCCCTGGATCCCGTGTCGGATCCGTCGGCTCCCGTCGAGCACCGCTGCTCCGCGTAGCCGCCCGCACCGTCCGACCGCCCGCGCGGTCACCCCCTCGACCTCCGGTCACCCCGACAGCCCAGCCCCCTGCCGAGGACTTCCGCACATGAACAGCGACAGCGACCTCCAGATCGCCGGCGACATCCTCGCCGTCCAGCACCTGCTCCAGCCCGCCAAGGCGCACCCGGACACGGTCGCCGAGTTCGTCGGCATGGCCCGCGACATCGCCGCCGACCGCGCACGCTGGGCACACCTCGTCGAGTACGACGCCACCTCCCGCTGGTACCACCGCCTGGCCACCGGCCCGGGCTACGAGGTCTGGCTGCTGAGCTGGGTGCCCGGACAGGGCAGCGGCCGCCACGACCACGGCCCCTCCTCCGGTGTGCTGACGGTGCTGGAGGGCCGGTTGAGCGAGCACACCGCGCAGGGGCCGCGCACCCTCGGCGCCGGCAGCCAGCGGGTCTTCGCCCCCGGGTACGCCCACGAGGTCGTCAACGACTCCCTCGAACCGGCCGTCAGCCTGCACGTCTACTTCCCCGGCCTGACCGAGATGCCGATGCACGACGCGCCCGGCACCCCGGCCGCCGAGACCGCGTACGGCACCGGCGGGACTGTGGCGCTCGCCGCACAGTGCTCCCCGGCCGGGCGGAACAAGGTCACCGCCTGACAGACTGCGGGGCATGCGCATTGTTGTCTTGGCAGGCGGTATCGGCGGGGCCCGCTTCCTCCGCGGACTGAAGTCGGCCGCACCCGACGCGGACATCACGGTCATCGGCAACACCGGTGACGACATTCACCTGTTCGGCCTCAAGGTGTGCCCCGACCTCGACACGGTCATGTACACCCTCGGCGGCGGCATCAACGAGGACCAGGGCTGGGGCCGCGCCGACGAGTCCTTCACCGTCAAGGAGGAGCTCGCCGCGTACGGCGTCGGCCCCACCTGGTTCGGGCTCGGCGACCGCGACTTCGCCACCCACATCGTCCGCACGCAGATGCTCGGTGCCGGCTACCCGCTCAGCGCCGTCACCGAGGCGCTGTGCGACCGCTGGAAGCCGGGCGTGCGCCTGCTGCCCATGTCCGACGACCGCATCGAGACGCACGTCGCCGTCGAGGAGGGCGGCGAACGGCGGGTCGTGCACTTCCAGGAGTACTGGGTGCGGATGCGCGCCGCGACTGACGCCCTGGCCGTGGTGCCCGTCGGCGCCGACCAGGCGAAGCCGGCGCCGGGCGTCCTCGAGGCGATCGGGACGGCGGACGTCATCCTCTTCCCGCCGTCCAACCCCGTCGTGTCCGTGGGCACCATCCTGTCCGTACCGGGCATCCGCGAGGCCGTGGCCACCGCCGCGGCCCCCGTCGTCGGCCTGTCCCCCATCGTGGGCGGCGCGCCCGTACGGGGCATGGCCGACAAGGTGCTGGCCGCGGTGGGCGTCGAGTCGACGGCCACTGCGGTGGCCAAGCACTACGGCACCGGGCTGCTCGACGGCTGGCTCGTCGACAGCACCGACGCGGCCGCGGTGGCCGAGGTCGAGGCCGCCGGGATCCGCTGCCGGGCGGTGCCGCTGATGATGACCGACCTCGAGGCGACCGCCCTGATGGCACGCGAGGCACTCGCGCTGGCCGAGGAGACGCGGTGACGGGCCCCGCGGACGGGAGCCAGAGCGCGGGGGAGCCGTACGAGGGCGGGGACGCCGGCCTCCCGTACGCGACCGCGGGCGCCGCCGGGCCCGCGTACAAGGTGTGGGCCGTGCCCGGGATCGGCGAGGTGCGGCCGGGCGACGACCTGGCCAAGGTCATCGCGGCCGCCGCCCCCGACCTGGCGGACGGCGACATCCTCCTCGTCACCTCGAAGATCGTCTCCAAGGCGGAGGGCCGCGTCGTCACCGCCGAGTCGCGCGAGGCGGCCATCGACGCCGAGACGGTGCGCGTGGTCGCCCGGCGCGGCCCGCTGCGCATCGTCGAGAACCGGCAGGGCCTGGTCATGGCCGCGGCCGGGGTCGACGCCTCCAACACCGAGCCCGGCACGGTCCTGCTGCTCCCCGAGGACCCCGACGGCTCGGCCGCGGCCATCCGGGACGGCCTCGCCGACCTGCTCGGCGTACGGGTCGGCGTCGTCGTCACCGACACCTTCGGTCGGCCCTGGCGGGCCGGCCTGACGGACGTGGCCATCGGCGCGGCCGGCGTGCGCGTCCTGGACGACCTGCGCGGCGGCACGGACGCCTACGGCAACCCGCTCAGCGCCACCGTGGTCGCCACCGCGGACGAACTCGCCGCCGCCGGCGACCTGGTGAAGGGCAAGGCCGGCGGCCTCCCGGTGGCCGTGGTGCGCGGGCTCGGCCACGCCCTCGGCGAGGGCGCGGCGCGCGAACTGGTGCGGTCCGCCGCCGACGACATGTTCCGGCTGGGCACGTCCGAGGCGATACGCGAGGCCGTGACGCAGCGGCGTACGGTACGCGCCTTCACCGACGAGCCGGTCGACCCGGGCTCGGTCCGGCGGGCGGTGGCCGCGGCCGTGACCGCGCCGGCCCCGCACCACACCACGCCGTGGCGCTTCGTGCTGCTCGAATCGCCGGCGGCACGCACCGAGTTGCTCGACGCGATGCGCGAGGCGTGGATCGCGGACCTGCGGCGGGACGGCAAGTCGGAGGAGTCGATCGCCAAGCGGGTCCGGCGCGGCGACGTCCTGCGCAACGCCCCGTACCTGGCGGTGCCGTGCATGGTGATGGACGGCTCGCACGACTACGGGCACGCGCGGCGGGACGCGGCCGAGCGGGAGATGTTCGTGGTGGCCACGGGCGCCGGCGTGCAGAACTTCCTCGTCGCACTGGCCGCGGAGCGGCTGGGCTCGGCGTGGGTGTCGTCGACGATGTTCTGCCGCGACGTGGTCCGGCGGGTGCTGGAGCTGCCGGCGGACTGGGAGCCGATGGGCGCCGTCGCGATCGGCCACCCCGCCGAACCCCCGCGGCCCCGCCCGGCGCGCGACGCGTCGGCCTTCATCGAGGTGCGCTGAGCCGACCCGGGCCCGACCCGGCCCCGTCGCGCACGGCGGGGCCTGCGGCGTCCCCCGCACGGGTCAGCGGAGCTTCGGGAAGCAGCTCGAAAGGCCGCGCGCAGCGCTGCGATGAGAGCCGCGGCGGCGCCTCGTCACTCAGGTGCGCCAGCCGGGCCGTAGTGGGCGACCAGTTGCTCGGCGTACCAGTCCGGAACGGTCCGACCCGCGAACGTGATCGGAAGGTACGACGCCAGCGCGCCCGACACGTCCTTGAACGGGCCGAACCGCCTGCGCCACTCGTCCCGCACGGCCGCACTTGGGAAGCACCGGAAGACCGCGACCTCGGGGTCCCGCTCGCCCCAGCAGCCCCACCGCCCGGAGGCTCCGGTCACAGCGATGACGTTCGCCGAGATCGCGATCGACCCCAGCGAGTCGCCGTCCGGCTCGAACCCGATCGCAGCCCAGTACTCGTCCTCGTCGGCGTCGACCGGCACGGACGCACCCGGGTACCCCACTCCTGCGGGCAGGTAGAACCCCTCGTAGTCCGGTTCGAGGACCACCAGCTCGACGTGCGTGTCGCCGTGCCACCGGGCCATCGCGCTCAACGCCGGCCAGAACTCCGGGTCCAGGACCGCGTCGAACTCGCAGAACAGCGAATCCTCCGCGGCCTCCATGAAGACCTGGCCGGGCAACCGTGCATCGAGATCGAAGGCAGCTGCGGCATGCGCGCGGGCGGTGAGGTACCCGCCTCTGTCTGCCCAGAGCGCATGTACGTCGCTCATCAGTCATCACCCAGCCGGATCTTGATTGCAGGCTTCCCCGTCTTGCCGGGGCGGCTCCGTAGGCCACCCCGTCGTACGCCGTGCGGGTCGCGCTGACCAGCTGTGTGGCGGGATCGGCCGTGGCGTAGTCGGCGCACGCGGTGGCGACGGTGCGCACGGCCGCGGTCAGGCCGGTGAGGCCTGCCCCCGGGTTGTGCACGTAGTCGGTCCTGGTGCAGTTGTAGTCGCTGAGGGTCTCGCCGGTGCCGTTCGGCTTCACCACGGCCGAGGCCGGCGCCGTGATCATCGGCAACAGCAACGGCACGGGCTGGAAGAACAAGCAGGCCATCGGCTGAGCCCGGCAGGGCGACAGGCGGGCCCCGTCCGGGCGGACCGGCGGGGCCCGTCCCGCGTTCGCGGTCGGACGGTCGGCGGCTGACCGGGCCCGGCCGACCTGCTCCGGCTCGCTACCGAGCGGGCGGTCAGAGGCGGCCGATGTCGGTGCGGGGCATGCCGGGGTGGCGGCGGGGCGGGGCCTGGCCGGCGAGGAGGACGAGGCGGGTGGCGCGGTGGCGCTGGCCGGCGTACGGGGCCAGGAGCTCCAGCATCGCCGCGTCGTCGGCGTCCCGGTCGCCGGCGAGGGACCAGCCGATGATGCCGGGCAGGTGGAGGTCGCCGACGGTGACCGCGTCCGGGTGGCCGTTGCTGCGCTGCAGGGTCTCGGCGGAGGTCCAGGGGCCGATGCCGGGGACGAGTTCGAGGCGGGCGGCGGCCGCGGGCAGGTCCATGGTGGTCGCCTCCTCGAGGCGGGGGGCCACCCGGGCGGCGCGCAGGATCGTGGCCGAGCGCTTGCTGTCGACGCCGGCCTTGTGCCAGTCCCAGGAGGGGATGCGGCACCAGTCGCGGGCGTCGGGCATGACGTGCATGCCGGCGGGCGCGGGGCCGGGGGCCGGGGTGCCGTGCTGTCGTACCAGCAGGCGCCAGGCGCGGTAGGCCTCGTCCGCGGTGACCTTCTGCTCCAGGACGGTGGGGACGAGGGATTCCAGGACGAGCCCGGTGCGGCCGAGCCGGAGTCCGGGACGGCGGCGGTGGGAGGCGTGCACGAGGCGGTGGCGCGGGACGAAGGCGGCCGGGTCGTCGTCGGCGCCGAGCAGGGCCGGGAGGCCGTCGAGCAGCCAGTCCGCGCCGGGGCCCCAGGCGGTGGCCTCCGCGGTGTCGGGGCCGTGGGCGGTGACCCGGAGGGTGCCGGGGCCTTCGGGGGTGCGGCTGGCTCGCCAGAAGGCGCCGTCGGGGGTGATGCGGAAGGTGGGGTCGTGCGGGCCTCGGCGGAGCGGGCCGAGGACGAGGGGGAGGCTGAGGGGGCCCGGGGCCTGCCACCGCCTGGTCTTCGCGACGCCGTCGCGGGGGGTTCCGGTGGCCTGGTCGCCGCTGGCGCCGGTCGGGTCCGTGGTCCGGGCGGCGTCCTCGCCGGACGCGTTCGTGGTCGGCGCGGCGGTACCGCGGCGGGTGGGGGTGGGGACGCGGGTCTGGCCACCGCGCACGGTGGTGCGGGTCAGGGGTTCGTATCGGCCGGCCACCCTCTGAGGGTAGCCCGGTCGGATGCTCCGCTCCCCCGCCCTTCCCGCGGCCGTGGCCTACGACCACGGGCGCCGCGGCGGGGGTCAGACGGCGACCGCGAGTTCGTAGCCGCTGCTCGTCATGTCCTCGCACAGCGCGCGGCAGGCGCCGACGTGTTCGGCGAACTCGGGCCTGGACTGCCAGTCCTTCATGGCCGCCGGGTCACGCCAGGCCGAGAAGGAGACGAAGTGGCCCGGCCGGTTCAGGTCGCGCAGGAGGCGGGCGTGGCCGAAGCCGGCGTTGTCGGCCTTGGTCCACTCGAGGAAGGCCCGCCAACGTGCCACGAACTCGTCGACGTCACCTTCGGTGACCTGCCAGTCCCCCGATGCCCATGTCGTGCTGTCGTCGGTCATGGCACGCACCGCCTTGACGGAGGAAGGAGGGTGGGACCCCCGCTTCCAGGCTAGGCCGGTCGACGGGAGGCTTCCAGGCCGTGGTCCGGGTGGGCCCGGAGCCGAGCGCGCGGTGGACCGACCCGCGCGGTCCGGCCCGGCGGACACCGGTGGACCGGCCAGCGGACACCGGCGGCCCCGGCCGCCGGTGTCGGGGCGATCAGCGGTTGTCGGTGACGGTGACCTTCTCGTCGTTCTGGATCTGCTTGACCAGTTCCTTGACCTTCGGCTTGTCCCAGACCAGGTTCCCGCCCCGGGAGCCGGAGATCGGCATGTTCATGGACGTGCCGTCGCCGCTGGTGATGCCCTTCATCGCGAAGAACATCTCGCCCAGGTCGAACAGCCCCATGTCCTTGTCCACGATCACCGTGTCCAGGCCCGCGCCCATCACCGGGTAGAGCTGGAACGGGTTCAGGATCGTGCCGGGGGTGGCCGCCTGGCTGGCCAGGGCGGACAGGAACTTCTGCTGGTTCTTCGTACGGGCCAGGTCCGACTCCGCGAAGGCGTACCGGGTGCGGACGAAGGCCAGGGCCTGCTCGCCGTCGAGGGTCTGCTTGCCCGCCTTGAAGTCGGCGCCGGACTTCTTGTCCTTGAAGCCCTTCTCGATGTTCATCTCGACACCACCGAGCGCGTCGACGATGTTCGCGAAGCCGGCGAAGCCGATCTCCGCGTAGTGGTCGATCCGCAGGCCGGTGTTGTACTCGATGGTGCGCACCAGCAGCTCGGGGCCGTCCATGGCGTACGCCGCGTTCAGCTTGGTGCGGATGCCCTTGCCCGGGTACTTCTTGCCGGACTCGGAGCCGACGAAGGAGGGGATCTCCACGTCCGAGTCACGCGGCAGCGAGATCATCGTGTTGCCGCTGGAGCAGGTGGCCAGCACCATCATCGAGTCGGTGCGCTTGCCCTCGGCGGAGCCGGTGTGGAGCTTCTTCTTCTCCTCGTCGGACATGCCCTCGCGGCTGTCGGAGCCGACGATGAGGTACGTCGTGCAGTCGCCCTCGTCGGGCCGCTCGATGACCTTGGAGAGGTCGACCTCGGTGCGCAGCTTCGAGCTGGCCCAGGCGTAGGTGCCGACCGACACGACGGCGAGGGTCGTCACGAGGACGATCGAGCCGATCTTGATGCGGCGCCGCCAGTCGACGGGCCCCCGGGGGCCGGCGGGACGGGCGCCGCCGCCCTGGCCGCCGCCGTAGCCGCCGTTCTGGCCGCCGTGGCCGCCGCCGTGGCCGCCGGCCGGACTGCCGTAGACCTGGCCCGTGTTGTAGCCGCTGTCGTAGCCGGGGGTGTCGGCGCGGCCTCCCCGGCCGTAGTCGTCCGCGTACGGGTCGCGGTCGTCGTACGGCGGCCGGGACTGCGGCGGCACGCCGGGCTGACGGGGCGGGCGGCCCGGGGCCTGCGGCGGGGTCTGCGGGCGCGGCGGCTGCTGCCGCTGGACGTGCCGCATGCTCCGGACGCCCTCCGGCTGTGCGCTGGAGCTGCCACGGCCGTAGCGGTCGTCGCGGTCGTCGGTCCACCCGTCGGGCCAGTCATTCATGCCGTAAAGGATGCCTGGCGGGGCGGGCCGTCGGACAGCCCGGGTGGGGCTTCGTGCCTGGTCTGTTGCAGAGCTGTGTACGCCTGAGGCCTTTGTCACGCGTTGCGGGGCCGCAACTTAAGGTGGGTGCATGACACAGCATTCGGGCGAGCTCGCCGGTAAGCCCACTTCGGCCTCCCGGACCACCCTCAGCCACATCATGACGCTCAACGACACCAACCTCCTGGGCACGGTGCACGGCGGCGTGATCATGAAGCTGGTGGACGACGCGGCCGGTGCCGTCGCGGGACGGCACTCCGGCGGACCCGCGGTCACCGCCTCCATGGACGAGATGGCGTTCCTGGAGCCGGTCCGGGTCGGCGACCTGGTGCACGTGAAGGCCCAGGTGAACTGGACGGGCCGGTCCTCGATGGAGGTCGGCGTACGGGTGCTGGCCGAGCGCTGGAACGAGTCGACGCCGCCCACCCAGGTCGGCAGCGCGTACCTGGTGCTCGCCGCGGTGGACGAGAACGGCAAGCCGCGGCCGGTGCCGCCGGTGGTGCCCGAGACCGACCGCGACATGCGCCGCTACCAGGAGGCGCAGATCCGCCGCACCCACCGGCTGGCCCGCCGTCGGGCCATCTTGGAGCTGCGCGAGCGCCGTGCCGCGGAGGGTCTGGAGGACTGACCGGCCTCGCTCTCACTGGCCGGGGCAGGCCACCTGGTCGCCGGTGACCACGCCGAACTCGCCCTGGTAGGGGTCCTCGGCGCGGACCGCGGTCACCTTGCGGTAGTCGGTGCCCGCCGTGACGCGCAGCGTGGCACCGAGGCCCGGTACGGGCCGCAGTTCGGCGCCCTCCAGCGCCGTGCCCAGGGTCTTGGCGGAGCGGTCCCAGCGGGGGTCGTACGCGACCACGGTGCGGGTGGCGGTGCGGACGACCCCGGCGGTGGGGGCCTGGTCGGTGTTGAAGCCGGTGGCGCGCAGGGCCTTGTCGACGCGGCCGCCGAGCCCGTCGATGCGGGTGCCGTTCTCGACGTGCACCCGGATCTGCTGGGGGGCGACGTCCACCGGCACGGCGACCGGGCGCCGCTTGGGCCGGGCCGGGGCGAGCGGCTTGTCGTCGCGCAGGGCCTGGAAGAGCCGGGCGGCCTTCTGCTCGTCCCAGCGGACCACCGAGCCCAGCCGGGGCGAGGGTTTGGAGTCGGGCAGGATCGGCACCGAGGCGAACTCGGACGACGCCGGCGTGAACTCCCGCATGGCCTGCCCGAGGGCGAGCATCTCGGTCGAGCCGAAGCCGGGGTCGGCGCGTACGGAGCCCAGCAGGGTGGAGCTGACCTCCTTGAACTTGACGGGGTTGAGCAGCACGCCGCTGCTGGTGGCCTCGTGGATGAGGGCGGCGATGAACCGCTGCTGGCGTTGCATGCGGCCGAGGTCGGCGGCCCCGTCGACGTACCGGGAGCGCACGTACTGCAGGGCCTGGCCGCCGGTGAGGCGGTGGGTGCCGGGGAGCAGGTCGAGTCCGGTGTGGCTGTCGCGCATGGGTTTGGCGGTGCAGATCTCCACCCCGCCGATGGCGTCGACGGTCTTCATGAAGGCGGTGAAGTCGACCTCCAGGTAGTGGTCGATCTTCACGCGGGTCATGTTCTCGACGGTCCGCACGGTCAGGTTGGGGCCGCCCTCGGCGTAGGCGGCGTTGAGTTTGACGGCGTGCGGGCCGTGTTGCCGGCGGCTCAGCAGGTCGAGGTGGGCGGGCACCTCGGCGTAGCTGTCGCGCGGGAGGCTGATGACGCTGGCGCGCTCCCGGTCCGCGGAGATGTGCACCAGCATGATCGTGTCGGTGCAGTGGCAGGGGGCGCCGCCGAGCCGGTACTCGCGCTTGTCCTCCTGGGTGAGCTTGTCGCGTTCGTCGGTGCCGACGATGAGGAAGTTCACGCCGTGACCGGCCCGGGGGCGGTTCTTCATGTCCTTGAAGGGGTCGACGCGGTTGATGCCGACGTCGAGGCCGGTCATCACGGCGTGCCCGATCGCCCCCGAGCCGAGGACGAGGACGGACAGGGCGGTGGCGAGCCGTACGCCCCAGCGGGGCCGCCGGGGCGGCCGGCCGCGCCGACGGTCTTCGAAGGCGGCCGTCGCGCGGGGGGCGGGCGGGCCCCCGCGGCCGCCGGGTGCGCCGTACCCGCCGGGGCCGCCGTACCCGGCCGCTCCCCCGCCCCGGCCCGCGCCCTGCCGCGGGGCGCCGCGCCGGGATCCGTGCGGCGGCCGGGGACGGGGGGAGCGTGGCGGCTGGGGCACGGGGGACACCTCCGCGGATGGCACGGGCAGGCCGGGGTCAGGCACAGGGGTGGGTCGGGTCGGGCGGTCACGCACGACGGCCGCTCGGACAGGCACGGGTGAGCCTGAACAGTAGGCCCATACGATCAGCGGCGGCCCCTACCGCTCCTCCGGCACGCACCCGTTTCCCTCGTACGCGGTAACGTGACCACCGATACCGCCGTCTCCCGGAGCCCCTCGCGGCCGCGCCCACCGGCCGGCCGGGCCCCGGCCCCGGACCCCCGAAGGACCTGCCCGACCCATGCCCACCCAGCAGCCCGCAGTCTCGGTGATCATGCCCGTGCTCAACGAGGAGCGCCATCTGCGCGACTCCGTCCGGCACATCCTCGGGCAGGACTACGCAGGCGAGATGGAGGTGGTGATCGCGCTCGGCCCGTCCACGGACCGCACCGACGAGATCGCCGCCGAGCTCGTCCGGGAGGACCCGCGCGTCCACACCGTCCCGAACCCCACCGGCCGCACCCCGGCCGCGCTCAACGCGGCGATCGCGGCCTCGCGGCACCCGATCGTGGTGCGCGTCGACGGGCACGGGATGCTCTCGCCGAACTACATCGCCACCGCGGTGCGCCTGCTGGAGGAGACCGGCGCGCAGAACGTGGGCGGCATCATGCACGCCGAGGGCGAGAACGCCTGGGAGGAGGCCGTCGCCGCGGCGATGACCTCGAAGATCGGCGTGGGCAACGCGGCCTTCCACACCGGCGGCGAGGCGGGCCCGGCCGAGACGGTGTACCTGGGCGTGTTCCGGCGCGAGGCGCTGGAGCGGCAGGGCGGCTACAACGTGGAGTTCATCCGCGCGCAGGACTGGGAGCTGAACTTCCGGATCCGCGGGGCGGGCGGGCTGATCTGGTTCTCGCCGGAGCTGAAGGTGCAGTACCGGCCGCGGCCGTCGGTGCGGGCGCTGGCCAAGCAGTACAAGGACTACGGGCGCTGGCGGCACGTCGTGGCCCGCTACCACGCGGGCTCGATCAACCTGCGCTACCTGGCCCCGCCGACCGCGGTGTGCGCGATCGCGGCCGGTCTGGTGGTGGGCGCGGCGCTGACGCCGTGGGGCTTCGTCGTCCCGGGCGGCTACCTGGCCGCGATCGTGGCGGGTTCGGTGCCGGCGGGCAAGGGCCTGTCGCTGAAGGCGCGGGCGCAGATCCCGGTGGCGCTGGCGACCATGCACATGTCGTGGGGGTACGGCTTCCTGACCAGCCCGCGCGCGCTGGCGCGGAAGGTCATCGCGAGCCGCCGCCCGAGCGTCCCGGCGGACGGGGCGCCGGCCCGCTGACGTATGTACGCCGAAGGGGGCGGGTCCGGCTTCGCGGCCGGTCCGCCCCCTTCGGCGTGGGCAGGGCCCGTCAGGCCGGTCGGGCCCGTCGGGTCGGGGTCACCAGGTGAAGCCGGGCTGGATGTCCATGCAGGCGCCGTCGTCGTCGCCGTTGAGCGGGCGGGCCGTGTCGGGGGCCTTGGACGGGGTGGGGGCGGGCGGCGCGGGCTTGTCGCCCTCGCGCCAGTCCTTGCCGACGAACAGGGTGACCCCGGAGACGTCCGTGGAGCGCTGCACGGCGCTCGCGGGCAGCCCGAGGGCGGTGGCCACGGCCTGGGCGTCGCCGGCCTGGTCGGCGGTGGCGTAGCGGATCACGGTGGTGTCCTCGGCGGCGCCCTCGGTGTCGGCCTTGGCCTTCGTGAAGCCCTTGCCGGTGAGCAGCGCGACGACGTCGGACGCCCGGCCCCGGACGCGGGCCTCGCCGTGGTCCTTGCCGCTGGTGGCGTTGCGGACCATGACCGGGATCTCGGCGGCGGGGGCCGCCGGGTCGGCCGGGGGCGGGGTGGTGGCGGCCGCGGTCGCCTTGGCCGGCGGCTTGCCGTCCAGCGGGACGTCGTCGCGGACCATCGTGAAGAGCTTCTGGGCGTCGGCCGTGCTGGGCTCGACCTTGCCGCTCCAGCTCGTGCTGCCGACCCACGGCATGGTGGTCATGGTGATGCGGCCGGTGGGGACCTTCTTGAGCTCGACGCTCAGGTCGTAGAGCAGGTCGATCCGGTCCAGGCCGGGGTCGACCACCATGGCCTTGGTCGCGGCCTCGGCCAGGCTGTGCAGCTTGAGCGGGTTGCTGAGCTTGGCGTTCTGACGGAACTGGCGGGCCATCGAGTTCATGTACATGTGCTGCGCGTGGGCGCGGCCGATGTCGCTGCCGTCCTCGAAGCCGTAGCGGGTGCGCAGCCACTGGAGGGCCTGGATGCCCTTGATGGGGTGGGTGCCCTTGGCCAGCTTGAGGCCGGAGCCCTTGCCCTCGTGGTTGCGGGAGTAGACGTTCTGCTTCACGCAGACGGGCACGCCGCCGATGGCGTCGGCCATCGCCACGACACCCTTGAAGTCGATCATCATGAAGTGGTCGATCGGGATGCCGGTGAGCTCCTGCCAGGTGGCGACCGTGCAGCCGGGGCCGCCGCGGCCCAGCGACTCGTTGACGGGGCGCCGGCCCTGGGTGGCCTCGTACGTCTTGCCGTCGGTGCCCGTGCACTTCGGCAGCTTGAGCAGGGTGTCGCGCGGCATGCTGACGACCGACATGTTGCTGCGGTCCGCGGACACGTGGAGCAGCATCTGGACGTCGGCGAGCGGGGTGCCGCCGAACGTGTCCTTGGCGCCGCCCAGTTCCTGGTTCTTGACGTCGTCGCGGGCGTCGGAGCCGATGAGCAGGATGTTCAGGGGCGTCTGGCCGAAGGCGTTGGGCCTGGAGCCGCCGAGCTTGTGGTCGCCGAGGTTGAGCGCGTCGGTCCGGATGTTGCCGTTGAGGTGCCGGTAGTACAGGTAGCCGGCGCCGGCGGTGGCGAGCACGATCACCGAGAGGGCGATGGCGATGCCGCGCAGGACCCGGCGGCCGCGCCGGCCGGCCGGGCGTACCGGGCCGCGGAGTCGGCGGGGGCCGCGGGGGCCGGGGACCGTGCCAGGAGTGCCGGACGCGGCGCCCGGTATGCCACCGGGCGCGTGGGCGGGTGCCCCCTCCCCTCGCACGCTGCTCTGACTCACCCGTAGCCCCCCAGTCGGTCCTGACATCTCAGGTGTCGCGCCCGGCGCGTGGCCGGGCGATCGCTTGCCGATCGGTCGTGGCGATCCGATCGGTTAGTACGACGTTCCGTGCGGGGCGTCGGTTGTGCGACGCCCCGCACGAAAACGGGTTGTGCTGCCGTGCGTTGGGCCGGCCCGATCGTCTTGGGTGGCTTTGCGGCTTTGGGCCGTACGGCCGCCTACTTGGCGCAGGTGGCCTTGTCGGCCTCCACCCGCTGGATGCCCTCGGGCGCCGTCTTCGGTGCCGTGAGGGGGATGCCCGCGCCCTTGAAGTCGGCTCCCAGGGTGAGCGTCATCGGGGTGCGGTCGGGCGCGTCGGCGGTGGTCTGCTTCAGCGCGGTGGCGGGCAGGCCCATCATGTCCGCGAGGGCGCGGGCCTGGTCGGCCTGGTTGGGGGCGAACTCCAGGGTCGTCTTCTCCAGCTTCTCGGGCGCGTTGCCGTTGTTGGTGGAGAGCGGGACGCCCTGGTTGTTCTGGAGCCACTCGAGCGTGGTCTGGGCGGAGCCCCGGGGGCCGCCACCGTTGTAGACGTCCACGCGGACCGCGGAGGCGGGGGCGCGGGTGCCTTCCAGGAGGGCGGCCTGCGCGTTCGCGGCGGCCTGCTTCTGCTTCTTGACCTCGGTGAGGGAGGTGTCCTCGCGGATCATCGCGAGCAGGGGCTCGGCCTGGGACTTCCTGACCACCACCGTCGCCTTGATCCGCTCCGCCGGGTTGTCGTCGACGGGGAGGGTGGTGAAGGTGATGTTCTTGGGGTTGACGTCCTTCAGCTCCTTGGCGAGCCGCGTCAGTTCGGGGATGCCCCCTATCCCGGTGTCGACGGTGAGGGCCTTGGTGGCCGCCTCCGCGAGCGAGAAGAGCTTGGTCGGACTGGTGAGCGTGTCCGAGGACTTCATCTCGCGGATCATCGAACCCAGGAACTGCTGCTGGGTCTTGATGCGGTCCAGGTCGCTCTCGTTGCCGAAGGCGTGCCGGGTGCGGACGAACGCCAGGGCCTGCTCGCCCTCGATGCGGTGGCTGCCCTTGGTGAGGTGGAGCTTGGACTTCTTGTCGTCGACGTCCTTGGCCACGCAGACCGGCACGCCGCCGACCGCGGAACTGAGCGTCTTGACGGCGTTGAAGTCGGCCATCATGAAGTGGTCCACCGCGATGCCGGTGAGCTCCTTGACCGTGCGCATGGTGCAGCCGGGGTCCCGGCCGTCCTGCCCGAGGCTGGTGTTGAAGCGCACGCCGCGCTGGCCCGGGACCGTCTTGGTCGACCCGTCGGGCTGCTTGGTGGGGCAGTCCGGGATGTCGGAGATGAGGTCGCGCGGGATGGACAGCACGGTCGCGTTCGAGCGGTCCCGGGCCACGTGGAAGAGCAGCGTCGTGTCCGCGTGGCCGACGCTCTCCTTGTCGCCGTAGCCCTGGTTGCCCGCACCGGTGCGCTTGTCGGTGCCGATGACGAGGATGTTGATCGGCTCGCCGGGCTTGAAGCCGCCGGAGCCGGCGCCGTCCACGTCGACGGTGTTGATGTTGTTGTTCAGGTGCTGGTAGTAGAGGTAGCCGCCCACGGTCGCGGCGACCAGCACGAAGGCCATCGAGCCCCCGGTGATCAGCAGCACCTTCTTCTTGCGGCTGCCACCACCACCGCCACCGCGCTTGCGGCCGGTGCGCCGGCCGCCGGGCGGGGGCGCCTGGCCGCCGCGCCGCTGCCCGGGCACGCCCGGGGACGTGCGCACGGGGGGGCCCGCCGGGGCGCCGGCGGGGGCGGCACCGGCAGGAGCCGCGGCGGCCGCGGGGCCGGCGGCTCTGCGGGAGCGGGAGACCGACGGCTGCCCTGCGGAGCTGTCCAGTCGCAGTTCGTAGTTGCCAGTGCGGGGGTTGAGTACCCACTGGTCTGCGGGGTCGATGTCGTTCGCCCGCCCACGGCCTTGCGCATCCACGGTTTTTTGAATCCTCCGTCGGTGCCACCTGAAGCGCCTCCCCCCAGGCGCTCGGTTCTCGATCCGGCAGTGCACGGCCAGTCCATTGCGTGGCCGGGGCACCGGATCGCTCACACTATCCGGCCCGTTCGGCTGCAAACCATGCTGGTGACAAATTCCACTCCCCTTATAAGCGGGCAATTCACCCATCCCTCACACCCTGCCCCCTGGCTTTTGGGATTGCTTTACCGGCGGGTCTACTCGCCGGTCGCCTTCCCGTCGCCCGACCGGCCGACCGTGGTCCACGGATGGCCGGCCATGATCGACCAGGTGTGCGGGCCGTGGGCGGCGCGTCCGCGCCCGACTCCCTCAGCGGCAGGTCGCCGCGTCGGCGGTGGTGCCGGAGAAGGTGGGGGCGGGGGATGCGCTTTCGGCCACGGCCGCCGAAGGCTTCCGATCGGCCCCGTCGTCGACCGCCACCGGGCGGTCCGCCCGCAGCCGCTGGAACAGTTCGGAGGCATCCGGTTCGCGGAGTACGTCCCGGTTCGGGTTCGGCGGGTACGGGCGCCTCGGCACGGTCAGGAACGTGGTCCGCCCGGTCGGGATGTCCCGCATCCCGCGCACCAGCTCGTACAGGTCCCGCAGCGTGTCCAGCCCCGGGTCGGTGGTGACGGACCGGGTCGCGGCGTCCAACAGCGGGTAGAGCCGGGTCGGGTTGAGCAGCACCCCGTTGCTCTGCACCTTCTTGACCAGGGCGGCGAGGAACTGCTGCTGGCGCCCCATCCGGTCGGTGTCGCTGCCGTTGCCGAGGCTGTAGCGGGCCCGTACGTAGCCCAGCGCCTGCTCGCCGTGCAGGGTCTGGCGCCCGGCCGGGAGGCGGACCTTCGCCTCGGCGTCGTCGATGGGCCGCGGCAGGCAGATCTCCACCCCGCCGATCGCGTCCACCATCTTCTTGAAGCCGCGGAAGTCCACGATCACGTGGTGGTCGACGCGGATGCCGGTCAGCTTCTCCACGGTGCGGATCGTGCAGGCGGCGCCGCCGATCTCGAAGGCGGAGTTGAACTGCCCGGTCTGCGCCACGGAGCGGCCACCCCCGGGGACGGCACAGGAGGGGATCTCGGCCAGCAGGTCACGGGGGATCGAGACCGCCGTCGCACTGTCCCGGTCCGCGGAGATGTGGAGCAGGATCGTGGTGTCGGAGCGCTGGGTGCCGCTGTTCTGGCCGTACTGGGCGTTTCCCACCCCGGCCCGCGTGTCCGAGCCGATGAGCAGGATGTTCTGCGCCCCGCCCACCGTGAGCGCCGGGCGTTCGCGCTCGTAGCGCTCCAGCTCGGCGGCCGCGGTGGTGTCCGTCCTGATGTTGGAGTCGAGCTGGTGGTAGAGCCACCAGGCCGCGCCCGCGCCGAGCAGCACCAGCAGCGCGAGGACCAGGCCGATCCAGCGCAGGAGCCGGCGCCTGCGGCGACGGGCCGGCGGCCGGCCGGGACGGTCCCCGGCCGGCATCGCCCTGCCCGGCTTGCCCGCGCCTTCGGTCACGTCGCGTCCCATCCTCACGGTGGTCGGCCACGGCCGCCGGACCCGGGAGGCGGACGTCTTTCGGCGTAGTACGTCCCGGTGTGCGGCCTTCTGCCGATCATCCATCGGAGTGACGCCCACGTCTCTTCGAGCGGGGCTCCGCAATCCGCCATGTGGGTGACATGTCGCGGGGGGCGGGGAAGGGGGTGGAGTGGGTGATGGGTCGCATGTCAGTTCGACGGGGAGGGTGCCGGGGTGCCGGCAGGGGGATGCAGGCGGGGCGGGGGCGCGGGCGTGGCACGGGCGCCGCGGGCGCGGCGCGGGTGCGCTCGGCCCGTACCCGCGACCGTGCCCGTACCCGTACCCGTGCCCGTACCCGCGCCCGTGCCCGTACCCGTACCCGTGCCCATACCCGCGCCCGTGCCCGTGCCCGTGCCCGTGCCGTCAGAGCGTGTGCGTGACCCGCTCCGCCTCGGTGCGCTGGGCCAGGCCCGCCTCGGACAGCTGGTCGGCGTTCCGGCACAGCACCACCGAGCCGCCCGCGGCCAGCGGCGCGAACAGTCCGCCCGACAGGCCCTCCCACGTGTCGTAGCCCAGGCGGGACAGCACCCGGGCGCCCGGCTCCAGCCCGAGCTTCGCCGCGTCCTCGCGCGCCCGCCCGACCAGCTCCTCGTACGAGAACTCGGTGCCGCCCACGACGAGCCCCGGCCCGCCTGCGTCCACCGGTACGAACGGAGCGAACCGGTCGCCCTGCGACGGCACCTCCACCGCGTAGTCGGCGAAACCCGCCGGCGGCTGCGGGAACCGCCCGCCCAGCGGCCTCAGCGCGAGGGCGATCCGCTCGCCGGAGCACGCCCGCGCCTCCTCCAAGGTGTCGGGGCCGCTCACCACCAGGTCGGCGCCGGCCGGGTCGCCGTCGACCTCTGCCACCACGCCCACCGATGCGCAGGCGAGCAGCCACGCCGCGGTCTGCCAGTGCGCGGGCAGCAGCAGCGCGAGCCGGTCGCCGGGGCCGGCGCCCAGGTCGCCCTGGAGGAGGTTGGCGGTCTTGGCCACCCAATTGGCGAAGGTGGCCACGGACAATTCCACGCGCTCGCCCGTGGCGTCGTCGTAGAAGGTGACCAGGGGGCGGCCCGGATCGGCGGCGAGCGCGGATCGCAGCAGGTCGGCAGGGGTGCGGTCGTTGGCGTTCACGCGGGCAAGGGTACGCGGGCCGGGCGGGCCGGCTCGCTCGTACGGGCGAGCCGGCTGCGCCCGTACGAGCGAGGGCCGGGGCCCGTTCATCCGATGACCCGTCAGACCTCAGCTGGCGGACCGTCAGGAGTGTGCACAGCATCGGCTGCATGCGTGGATACCTGGCTTCCTCGATCGGTGTCGCGACGGCGGCCGCACTGGCCCTGCCGCTCGCGCTTCCCTCCCAGGCCCTGGCGGTGACGGTCACCGCCGGCGGCACAGCCGCCCGTGCGGCGGACCGGGCGGCGGCCCCGGGCGTCGTGGCCGAGTCCGCCGTCCCCGGGTCGACCCAGTCCCTGCCCCTGGTCCCCCTGGCCCCCGCATCCGCGCGGGCCGGCCGGGTCCCCGGCATGTCGGCGCTGCTGCCGGGGGCCGAGCTCCGCGGCCTGGCGGCGCGCGAGGTCAAGACCTTCGCGCTCGTCGGGCTCGTCTGGGACGACGCGGCCACCGAACTGCACGGGCGGGTCCAGGTCCGTACCCGCAGCGCCGCCACCGCGGCCTGGACGGACTGGCAGGACCTGGAGACCCACAACCGCGAGCACGCCGCCGACCCCGGCACGGCCGAGGGCACCTCGGGCCGGGTCAAGGGCAGCACCGCCCCGCTGTGGGTGGGCGAGTCGGACGGCATCGAGGTGCGGGTGGAGGCCGAGCCGGGCGAGGCGCCCCCGGAGGAGGCGGCCCCGGACGGCCCCGCCGGCCCCGACGGTTCGGTCGGTCCGGTGGCGGCCGGTACGCGGGCCGCGGCACCGGACGGCGGCGCGCAGGCGGTGCAGAGCCTGCCCGAGGGCATGCGCATCGAACTGGTCGACCCCGGCCGGACCGCGGCCGCCCCACCGCACGCCGAGTCCGCGGGCGCCGCCGGCGCCGCCGACGGCAAGAACGGCGGCCGCCCCGACGACACGCACGCCGATCCCAACGGCAGCGGCACGCACAGCGGCAACGGCAACGGCAACGGCAACGGCAACGGCAACGGCAACGGCACGCACGGGGCCGGCACCAGCGGGGCCGGCCCCGACGAGGGACACCCGATCGGCGGCGCACAGCCCCTCGACGAAGACCCGGAGGACGAGGGTCCCGAGGGCGAGGGCCCCGAGGACGAGAAGAGCACGCTCCTCGCCCCCGCCGTCGCCGAGAGCTCCGCCGCCAACCTCGGCCTCGCCCCGCTCGGCGCCGACGAGATCGAGGCCCTGGACAAGGCCGACTCCACCGCCGACGCCGTCATCGCCCACGACGGCAAGGTCAGCCTGGCCGCCAAGCCGTACATCGGCCCGCGCCCGCGCATCGTCACCCGCAAGGGCTGGGGCGCCGACGAGTCGCTGCGCGAGAAGGGCTTCGTCTACACGGGCACCGTCAAGGCGGCGTTCGTCCACCACAGCGCCTCGGGCAACAACTACACGTGCGCCCAGGCCCCGGCGGTGCTCCGCAGCCTCTACCGCTACCACGTACTCAGCAGCGGATGGCGGGACTTCGGCTACAACTTCGCCGTGGACAAGTGCGGCACCGTCTACGAGGGACGGGCCGGCGGCGTCGCCAAGCCCGTCATGGGCGCCCACACCATGGGCTTCAACACCAACAGCATGGGCATCGCCGTCCTCGGCACGTTCACGGACACCAACCCGCCGGACGCCGCGGTCAAGGCCATCGCCCGCCTGACGGCATGGAAGCTGGGCCTGTTCGGCGCCAACCCGCTGGCCACCACCACCCTCAAGTCGGGCGGCGGGAACAAGTTCGCCAAGGGCAGGCTCGTCAAGATGAACGTCATCTCCGGGCACCGGGACGGCTTCGCGACCGAATGCCCCGGTCGCAAGCTCTACGGCAAGCTCGGCACCACCCGGCAGACGTCGGCGCGGTACCAGGGTCGATGAGGAAGTCCTCTGCATAGACTGACGCCCCGCCCCGGCCCCCGACCGCCCCACCCCGGCGACACCCCGGTCGCCGGGCCGCCGGGCCGGCGGCTCCCCCCTCACCGTCCCCCGTAGGAACGTAGGAAGCAGAACGAAGTTGACTGAAGCGATCCTCCTGGTCGGTGGCAGAGGGACCCGGCTGCGCCCCCTGACGGTGCGCACGCCGAAGCCGATGGTGCCGGCGGCGGGCGTACCGTTCCTGACCCACCAGCTGGCACGGGCCCGGGCGGCGGGGGTCGAGCACATCGTGCTCGCCACCTCCTACCTCGCGGAGGTCTTCGAGCCGTACTTCGGCGACGGCTCGGCGCTCGGGCTGCACCTGGAGTACGTCACCGAGGTCGAGCCGCTCGGGACGGGCGGTGCCCTGCGCAACGTCGCCACCCGGCTGCGCTCCGGGCCGGACGACCCGGTCCTCGTCTTCAACGGCGACATCCTCACCGGGCTCGACATCGGCGCCCTGCTCGACACCCACCGGGACTCGGGAGCCGACGTCTCGCTGCACCTCAGCCGGGTCGAGGACCCGCGCGCGTTCGGGCTCGTCCCCACGGACGCGGACGGCCGGGTGCGGGCCTTCCTGGAGAAGCCCCAGACGCCCGAGGAGATCGTCACCGACCAGATCAACGCGGGCGCGTACGTGTTCCGGCGCTCGGTCATCGACACCATCCCGGCCGGGCGCCCCGTCTCGGTCGAGCGGGAGACCTTCCCGGGCCTGCTGGCCGCGGGGGCGCACCTCCAGGGCATGGTCGACTCCACGTACTGGCTGGACCTGGGCACCCCGCAGGCCTTCGTGCGCGGCTCCGCCGACCTGGTGCTGGGCCGCGCCCCCTCCCCCGCCGTGCCGGGTCGCCGGGGCGAGTCGCTGGTGCTGCCGGGCGCGTCCGTGGCGCCGGACGCGAAGCTCTCGGGCGGCACGGTGGTCGCCGAGGGCGCCGTGGTCGGCGCGGGCGCACGCGTGCACGGCTCCGCGGTGCTGGCCGGCGCGGTGGTCGGACCGGATGCCGTCGTGACGGACTCGTACGTCGGCCCGGGGGCGCGCGTCGGCGCCCGTACGGCCCTGTCGGGCGCGGTCGTCGGCGACGGCGCCGACATCGGCGCGGACAACGAACTCGGCGCGGGTGCGCGCGTGTGGTGCGACGCGGTGCTGCCCGCCGCCGCGATCCGCTTCTCGTCGGACGAGTAACGCCCGTACGACGGCGTCCGGTTCGGGCGGTGCGGCCGGTGCGGCCGGACCGCCCGGCCCCGTGGACGGCCGGGGAGCGGTGCGGTCCGCGCACGCGAACGGCCCCCGGCGCGCGGGACGCGCGCCGGGGGCCGTGGGCCCGTAGGACCGGGGTGACCTGGGTCGTTTACGGCAGGTTGCGGGCCATCACGATGCGCTGGACCTGGTTCGTACCTTCATAAATCTGCGTGATCTTGGCGTCGCGCATCATGCGCTCGACCGGGTAGTCGCGGGTGTAGCCGTAGCCGCCGAGGAGCTGGACGGCGTCGGTGGTGACCTCCATGGCGATGTCGGAGGCGAAGCACTTGGCCGCGGCGCCGAGGTACGTCAGGTCGGCGTCGCCGCGCTCGGAGGCGGCGGCGGCCTGGTAGGTCAGGGCGCGGGCGGCCGAGATCTTCATGGCCATGTCCGCGAGCATGAACTGGATGCCCTGGAAGTCGGCGATCGGCTTGCCGAACTGCTTGCGCTCCTGGACGTAGCCCTTGGCGTAGTCGAGGGCGCCCTGCGCGATGCCGAGGGCCTGGGCCGCGATGGTGATGCGGGTGTGGTCCAGGGTCTTCATGGCGGTGGCGAAGCCGGTGCCCTCCGCGCCGATCATGCGGTCGGCGGGGATGCGGACGTTGTCGAGGTAGACCTCGCGGGTCGGCGAGCCCTTGATGCCGAGCTTCTTCTCCGGGGCGCCGAAGGAGACGCCCTCGTCGCCCTTCTCGACGACGAACGCCGAGATGCCCTTGGAGCGCTTCTCCGGGTCGGTGACGGCCATGACCGTGTAGTACTCGGAGACGCCGGCGTTGGTGATCCAGCGCTTGACGCCGTTGAGGACCCAGAAGTCGCCGTCGCGCACCGCGCGGGTCTTCATGCCGGCCGCGTCGGAGCCCGCGTCGGGCTCGGAGAGGCAGTACGAGAACATGCCGTCGCCCTTGGCCAGCGGGCCGAGGTACTTCTTCTTCAGCTCCTCGGAGCCGGAGAGGATGACCGGCAGCGAGCCGAGCTTGTTGACGGCCGGGATCAGGGAGGAGGACGCGCAGACGCGGGCGACCTCCTCGATGACGATCACGGTCGCGAGCGCGTCGGCGCCGGCGCCGCCGTAGTTCTCCGGGACGTGGACGGCGTGCAGGTCGTTGGCGACCAGCGCGTCGTGGGCCTCCTGCGGGAAGCGGGCCTCCTCGTCCACGGCGGCGGCGAAGGGCGCGATCTTGGCCTCGCAGAGCGCGCGGACGGACTCGCGGAGCATGTCGTGCTCTTCGGCCGGGCGGAACAGGTCGAAGTCGGAACCCGCCAAGGTCTCTCACTCCCCAAGAGGCGTTAACTACTGGACGTTAACTACTGTTAAGTAACCCAATTCTAGTGCGCGGACGCCGCGCAGGGATACGAGCACGCGGCGTGAGCTGCGTGACAGGCGCGGCCCGCCGGGGCGGGAGGGGCGCTCCCTCTCGGGAAGGTCCCCCGACGGCGCCCGACTATGCTCGGGGGCCGTTGTTCTCTCCTTTGCCCCTCAGGAGCACCGCATGGCCCTCAAGATCACCGTGATCGGCACTGGCTACCTCGGCGCCACCCACGCCGCCGCCATGGCCGAGCTGGGCTTCGAGGTCATGGGGCTGGACATCGTCCCGGAGAAGATCGAGATGCTGGCCGCCGGTCGGGTCCCGATGTACGAGCCGGGGCTGGAGGAGCTGCTGGCCGCGCACGTGGCCGGACTGCCGGGCGCCACGGGCCGGCTGCGCTTCACCACCTCCTACGAGGAGGCGGGCGCCTTCGGCGACGTCCACTTCATCTGCGTGAACACCCCGCAGAAGTACGGCGAGTACGCGTGCGACATGTCGTACGTCGACGCGGCGGTCGAGCAGCTCGCCCCGCACCTGACCCGGCCGGCCCTGGTCGTCGGCAAGTCGACGGTGCCGGTGGGCTCGGCGGACCGGCTCGCGGCGCGGCTGGCGGAGCTGGCCCCGGCGGGCACGGACGTGGAGCTCGCGTGGAACCCGGAGTTCCTGCGCGAGGGCTTCGCGGTCGGCGACACCCTGCACCCGGACCGGATCGTGGTGGGCGTGCGCAGCGCGCACGCGGAGAAGCTGCTGCGCGAGGTGTACGCGACGCCGCTCGCGGAGGGGTCGCCGCTGGTGGTGACGGACTTCCCGACGGCCGAGCTGGTCAAGACGGCGGCGAACTCCTTCCTCGCGACCAAGATCTCCTTCATCAACGCGATGGCCGAGGTGTGCGAGGCGGCCGGCGGCGACGTCGCGAAGCTGGCGGAGGCGATCGGGCACGACGACCGGATCGGCTCGAAGTTCCTGCGGGCCGGCATCGGCTTCGGCGGCGGCTGCCTGCCGAAGGACATCCGGGCGTTCATGGCCCGGGCGGGCGAGCTGGGCGCCGACCAGGCGCTGACCTTCCTTCGGGAGGTCGACTCGATCAACATGCGGCGGCGCGGGCACATGGTGGAGCTGGCCCGCGAGGCGGTCGGCGGCTCGTTCCTGGGCGTGCGGGTGGCCGTGCTCGGTGCGACCTTCAAGCCCGACTCGGACGACGTGCGCGACTCGCCGGCGCTGAACGTCGCCGGGCAGATCCACCTGCAGGGCGGTCAGGTCACCGTCTACGACCCCAAGGGCATGGACAACGCG
Organism: Streptomyces sp. NPDC093225; assembly: GCF_044753805.1. Taxonomy (NCBI): domain Bacteria; kingdom Bacillati; phylum Actinomycetota; class Actinomycetes; order Kitasatosporales; family Streptomycetaceae; genus Streptomyces; species Streptomyces sp. NPDC093225. The sequence goes on along the minus strand of NZ_JBIVNX010000054.1, from coordinate 7,568 downwards.
GCGCGGGTCTTCCCGACGCTGGCGTACGCGCCCTCCGCCGCGGCCGCGGTCGCGGGTGCGGACGTCGTGCTGCACCTCACCGAGTGGCGCGAGTTCCGCGAGCTGGACCCGGTGGCCCTGCGGCCCACGGTCTCGACCCCCCTGATCCTCGACGGCCGCAACGCCCTCGACGCCTCCCTGTGGCGCGCGGCGGGCTGGACGTACCGCGCGATGGGCCGCCCCCGCGCCTGACGGCTCCGACGCGCAGGGCCCCCGGCACGCGCTGCGCGCGCCGGGGGCCTTTCGCGTGCACGGGGGGGGTGGACCGCCGGGGGCCGGTTCAGAGGACCGGCGGTCCGGCCTCGACCCGGCGCAGCACGGGGGTCAGGCGGTCCAGGTCGGGGCCGTTCTGGTCCTGCCGCTCGTCCCACCAGGTGGCGCCGGCGTCGCGCAGCGGGCCGATCACGTCCTTGGCCCCGGCCGCGTCCGTGGGGGTGGCGCCGCCGAGCACGATCTCGAAGGGCCGCTCCGGGGCGGTCGTACGGTGCGTGCGGACGTACGCGACCAGCTCCCGGACCTCGGCCGGGTCGGGGGCGTGACCGTGCAGGGCCGTCTCGAACAGCGGCACGGCGCCGTCCCACCGCGCCGCCCTCCGCATGGGTGCGCGACGCGGCCAGAAGCCGCCGATCCACACGGGCGGGCGGGGCCGCTGCACGGTGGCGGGCAGCAGGGTCACGTCACGGACCTCGTAGTGCGTGCCGCGGTGGTCCACCGGCCCGCCCGACCAGAAGCGGGCCAGCAGGTCGAGCCCCTCGTCCAGCCGTTCGGCGAGCAGGCGGGGCTCGGCGGTGTCGCCGAAGCTGCGGTACTCGTCCTCGACCGGGCCGCCCAGGCCCGCGGCGAAGACCACCCGCCCGCCGCTGACGGCGTCCAGGGTGGCCACCTGGCGGGCCAGTTGCTGCGGCCGGTACCGGGGAACCGGTGTCAGGAGGGCGCCCAGGCGGATGCGGGAGGTCGCCAGCGCGGCGGCGGTCAGCAGCATCCAGGGGTCCGCGAAGGGCCGGCCCTGGTGTCGTCGGTGGAGTACGTGGTCCCAGACGAAGAGCCCGTCCCAGCCCGCCCGTTCGGCGGCCGCCGCGACGGTGGCGACGTTGCGGGCGTCGGCGAAGTCGCCGAAGTTGGGGATGTTCACGGAGAAGCGCATCCCGGCAGGATGCGCAGAGCCGGCCGGGCCGGGGCAACCGGATTCCGCGCCGCGCCGGCGCCCGGCGCCGGGCCCTCGGGGGCGACTCCGCGGGGGCGGAGGCGGTGGGGGCTGGGGCGGTAGGGGCGGGGGCGGCCCGGGCCTACTGCTGGCGGGAGCGGTAGCTGCGCATCTTGGCGCGGCTGCCGCAGACGGACATCGTGCACCAGCGGCCGCGACCGGCCGGGCTGCGGTCGTAGTACGCCCAGCGGCAGTCGTCCGCCGCGCAGGCCTTGAGGCGCTGCCAGGTGCCGGCGGCCACGGCCTCGGCGATCGCGGCGGCGACGCGGGCGGGGAGCCCGTCGCCCGTGGGGCGGAGGGCGGCGGTGCCGTCCGGGGTGACCGAGAGGGTCAGCGGGGCGGCGGCGAGGACGTCGTTCAGGGCGGTGTGGGCCGTGTCCGGCATCGCGTGGCCCGCGTGTGCGAGGCAGGCGGCGCGCAGGGCCTCGCGGAGGTCGGCCGCCTCGGCGAGGGCCGCGCCGGACACGCCGAACTCCGCCGCCAGGCGGTCCTCTCCGGTGTCCACCCGCAGCGTGTTGATCAGCGCCTCGACGAGCGCGAGGCCTCCGGGCGCGGGCGCTCTCTCCGTCATGCCGTCGACGTTACCTCCTGGACCGGGGAAGGGGTAACGCCTAGGGTGGGCGTTACCGGTACTTGGCTTGTTCCGGTAACTCTGTCGTTTCCCCGTGCGCCTCAGGAGGAGTCATGGCCATCGCCAAGCTCGGGACCGTCGTCCTGGACTGTCCCGACCCGCTCGCCCTCGCCGAGTTCTACGCCGCCCTGCTCGGCGGGACGGCTGCCCTGGAGGAGGACGGCACCTGGGCCGACCTCGCGGTGCCGGGCGGCCCGGCGCTGGCGTTCCAGAAGGCGTCGGGCCACGTCCCGCCGCGGTGGCCCTCGGCCGAGGGCTCGCAGCAGTTCCACCTCGACCTGACCGTCGAGAACCTCGACGCGGCCGAGCGGGAGGCCGTGGCCCTGGGCGCGAAGCCGCTCGACCCTGGGCCGGAGGGGCGTACGTGGCGGGTGTTCGCCGACCCGGCGGGGCACCCGTTCTGCCTCTGCGCCTGCTGAACCGGTGTGGGGCGGGGCGCCGGGCGTCAGGCGTCAGGGCCGGCTGCGGTGCCGGCCGGCGCGGGCGGTGCACTCCGCCTCGCGCAGGACGCGTTGGGCGTTGCCCCAGGTGAGGAGCGCGAGTTCGGAGTCCGGCCAGCCGCGACGCAGGAGTTCGGCGATCAGGCGCGGATAGCCCGAGGGGTCCTCGAGGCCCTGGACCCGGGCGGCGAGGGGGTCGGTCCCGAAGGTGCCGGCCAGGCCGACGCACTCCGGGCCGGCGACCGCCCGTACGTGGTCGAGGTGGTCGGCCACCGTGGTGACGGTGGCCGGGCCGCCGCCCGCGGCCGGGCCCAGCAGCTCCGGCGCGAACGAGACCATGCACAGGCCCTTGGCCGCCCGCAGGGCCGTCAGCACCTCGTCGGCGACGTTGCTCGGGTGCGGGTGCAGTGCGGCGGCCCCGGCGTGCGAGACCAGCACCGGCGCCCTCGAGGCGGCGACCAGCCGCCGGGCCGCGTCGGGGCCGCAGCCGGCGAGGTCCAGCAGCATCGCGAGCCGGTTCATCTCCCGGACGACCTCGTGCCCGAAGGACGTCAGGTCCGGCTCGGCCCACGCCGCGCCGGCGGGGGCCAGGCTGCGGACGCCGAGGGCGTGGAAGGCGCGCAGCGGGCCGTGCGAGTCGGTGAGCGTACGGCCCGGGACGGGGCCGAGGAAGCAGGCGATCCGGCCGCGGTTGCGCGCGTCGGTCAGCTCGTCGGGGCCGAGGGCGAGCAGCAGGCTGTCGGGATGGCGGCGGACCAGGGTCCGGACCGTGTCGATCAGGTCGAGGGTCTGGGACACCACCGCGTCCGTGCCGGGGTCCGGCCAGCGGTCGGGCGCACGGTCCGTGCCGTCGTCCCAGGGCTCGGGCACCCGCAACGACCAGAACTGCGCGCCGACCCCGCCCGCGCGCAGCCGCGGGAGGTCGGTGTCGATGGTGCTCTCGGACGTCTCCAGGTCGTGGCAGGGCTGCCGCTGGAGCGTCCACGGCAGGCTGTTGTAGCCGTCCGCGACGGGGTGCTTGGCCAGCAGGGCCGCCACCCGCTCGGCGTCCGAGGGGTCCAGCGGGGTGGCGGGGGCGGTCGGCGGCGGGGCCGGCAGCGGGTCCGGCGGCAGGAGCCGCGGCGGCGCCACCAGGAGGCGGTCGGGGGGCTCGGCCCGGGGTGCGATCCGGTCCCCGGCGTCCGTACGGACCGGGACCGGGACTGCGTCCGGGCCCGCGTCCGGTGCGGGGCCGTCGACGGCGCCGACGGCGCGGACGGCCCCCGGCCCGTGGTGGGGTTCGTCCTGCAGGTGGGCCATGGCGTTCGCTCCGGTCACGATGGCAGCGGGGAGACTCGCTGTCACCGTGACACGGGGGCCGAACGGATTCGCGGCGGATGCGGCGTTCGGGTGATGCGACGGTTCCGGCCACCCGACCGGGTGACCGGAACCGTCGCCGTCGTCCTACAGCCGCGCGTTCGACGCCGGTACGCCGCCCAGCGAGGCCGCCACCGACTCCGCGTCGCGCAGCGCGCGCACGCCGTTGGACCAGGTCAGCTTGGTCAGGTCGGCCTTGGACCAGCCGCGGTCGAGGAGTTCCGCGATCAGGTTCGGGTAGCCGGCCACGTCGTCGAGCCCGGACGGGGTGAAGGCCGTGCCGTCGTAGTCGCCGCCGATGCCGATGTGGTCGACGCCCGCCACCTCGCGCATGTGGTCGAGGTGGTCGGCGACCGTCGCCGCGGTCGCGATCGGCCGCGGGTGCGCGGCCTCGAACGCCCGGTGGACCTCCATCGCGGCCGGCGTGGTGTCGAGGTGGTGCATCCCGTGCGCGCGCATGTTCTCGTCCGCCGCCGCGGTCCAGGCGACCGCCTCGGGGAGGATGAACTTCGGCACGAACGTCGCCATCGCCACGCCGCCGTTGGCGGGCAGCCGCTCCAGCACGTCGTCCGGCACGTTGCGCGGGTGGTCGCAGACCGCCCGGGCCGAGGAGTGCGAGAAGATCACCGGCGCCACCGAGACGTCGAGCGCGTCGCGCATCGTGGTCGCGGCCACGTGCGAGAGGTCGACGAGCATGCCGACCCGGTTCATCTCCCGGACGACCTCGCGGCCGAAGTCCGCCAGACCGCCGTGCCGGGCCTCGTCGGTGGCCGAGTCCGCCCAGTCGATGGTGTCGTTGTGCGTCAGGGTCATGTAGCGGACCCCGAGCAGGTGCAGCGCGCGCAGGGTGGCGAGCGAGTTGTTGATGGAGTGGCCGCCCTCGGCGCCCATCAGGGAGGCGATCCGGCCCTCGGCGCGGGCCGACTCCATGTCGTCGGCCGTCAGGGCCCGCACCAGGTCGGCCGGGTACCGCTCGATCAGCCGGCCGACGACGTCGATCTGTTCCAGCGTGGCGCTGACCGCCCGGTCGCCGCTGTAGTCGCTGCGCACGTACACCGACCAGAACTGGGCCCCGACCCCGCCGGCCCGCAGCCGGCGCAGGTCGGTGTGGAGCATGCCGCTCATGTCGGCGGCGATGTCCCGCCGGTCGAGGTCGTAGTCCACCTGCTCGCGCAGCGCCCAGGGCAGGTCGTTGTGGCCGTCCACGACCGGGTGGCCCGCGAGCAGCTCGCGGGCCTCGGCCAGGCGGTCAGCCGCGCTCACTTGCCGAATCCGAACGACTCCTGGCCGGCGACCTTGGTGCGCAGCCGCTTGCCCTTCTCGGTGGCCTGGTCGTTCAGCTCCTGCTGGAAGTCCCGCATGCGGGCGAGCAGGTCCGGGTCCTGGGTGGCGAGGATCCGGGCGGCGAGCAGGCCGGCGTTGCGGGCGCCGCCCACCGAGACGGTGGCGACGGGCACGCCGGCCGGCATCTGCACGATCGACAGCAGGGAGTCCATGCCGTCGAGGTACTTCAGCGGCACGGGGACGCCGATGACGGGCAGCGGGGTCACGGAGGCGAGCATGCCCGGGAGGTGGGCGGCGCCGCCCGCGCCCGCGATGATCGCCTTGAGGCCGCGGTCGGCCGCGTCCTCGCCGTACGCGATCATCTCGCGCGGCATGCGGTGGGCGGAGACGACGTCGACCTCGTAGCGGATCTCGAACTCGTCGAGGGCCTGCGCTGCGGCCTCCATGACGGGCCAGTCCGAGTCGGAGCCCATCACGATGCCGATGAGGGGGGAGGCAGAGGTGCTCATTCGGTGATTGTTCCTCTGAGGTAGCCGGCTGCGTGACGGGCGCGCTCCAGCACGTCGTCCAGATCGTCGCCGAAGGTGTTGACGTGGCCGACCTTGCGCCCGGGCTTCACGTCCTTGCCGTACATGTGGATCTTGAGCTGCGGGTCGCGGGCCATGCAGTGCAGGTACGCCGAGTACATGTCCGGGTAGTCCCCGCCGAGCACGTTGGCCATGACCGTCCACGCCGCGCGCGGGCGCGGGTCGCCGAGCGGGAGGTCGAGGACGGCCCGGACGTGGTTGGCGAACTGGGAGGTGACCGCACCGTCCTGGGTCCAGTGCCCGGAGTTGTGCGGCCGCATGGCCAGCTCGTTGACCAGGATCCGGCCGTCGGCCGTCTCGAAGAGCTCGACGGCCAGGTGGCCGACGACGCCGAGCTCCTTGGCGATCCGCAGGGCCAGGGCCTGCGCCTCGCCCGCGAGCTCCTCGGGGAGGTTCGGTGCGGGGGCGATGACGGTGTCGCAGACGCCGTCGACCTGGACGGACTCCACCACCGGGTACGCCACGGCCTGGCCGTGCGGGGACCGGACGATGTTCGCCGCGAGCTCGCGGACGAAGTCCACCTTCTCCTCCGCGAGGACCGGGACGCCCGCCTTGAACGGGGCCTCCGCGTCCTCCACGGTCCGCACGAACCACACGCCCTTGCCGTCGTAGCCGCCGCGCACCGTCTTGAGGATGACGGGGAAGCCCCCGACCTCCTCGGCGAATGCGGCCGCGTCCGCCGGATCGGCCACGATCCGGTGGCGGGGGCTGGGCGCGCCGATCTCGTCGAGCTTGGCGCGCATCACCCCCTTGTCCTGGGCGTGCACCAATGCGTCGGGCCCCGGGCGGACGGGGATGCCGTCCGCTTCCAGGGCCCGCAGGTGCTCCGTGGGTACGTGCTCGTGGTCAAAGGTGATCACGTCACAGCCGCGCGCGAAGGCACGCAGCGTGTCCAGGTCGCGATAGTCGCCGATGACGACGTCGCTCACGACCTGGGCCGCCGAGTCCTGTGGGGTGTCACTGAGGAGCTTGAATCTGATGCCGAGGGGGATACCCGCCTCGTGGGTCATGCGGGCGAGCTGACCGCCGCCGACCATGCCGACTACCGGGAACGTCACGCTCCCAGGGTATCCGCCGTCCGGGGTGGCCCGACGACCCCGCCCCGGGCCGGGCCCGGGACGGAGGCGCAGGTCAGCGCTCTGTGAGCGGCTCGTCACTCTGTTCGTCACTCGGGTTTCCACAGCCCCGGGCGTACCCGACGGTCCCCGCTTAACATGGCTTGGTTGACGTATTCGAGTTGACGCCATCGACCGACAGGGGCTGAACGACACCATGAGCGCGTCGAAGCGGGGCGGTCTCTACGGGCGGGCCCGCGGCCTGGCTCGGGAGCTCGCGAAGTTCGGGGCGGTCGGCGGGCTCGGTCTGCTGGTCAACCTGGGCGTCTTCAACCTCCTGCGGCACACCACCGACCTCCAGGTGGTGCGCACCAGCGTGATCGCGACCGTCGTCGCGATCGCCTTCAACTACGTGGGCTTCCGCTACTTCACGTACCGCGACCGCGACAAGAGCGGGCGGACCCGCGAGCTGACCCTGTTCCTGCTGTTCAGCGTGGTCGGGCTGGTGATCGAGAACGGGCTGCTGTACGCGGCGACGTACGGGATGGGCTGGGACAGCCCGCTGCAGAGCAACGTCTTCAAGTTCCTGGGCATCGCCGTGGCCACCGCTTTCCGCTTCTGGTCGTACCGCACGTGGGTGTTCCGTGCACTGCCGACGCCCGCCACCCCGGCCGCGGAGCCGGTCGTGGTGGTACGTCCGGCCGCCGCGGCGGTACGGGCCGAGCGCGCCGAGCGCCGCGAGGTACCGGTGCCCGACCGGCACTGAAGCCCGACCGGCACTGAAGTCGGACCGGCACCGCAGCGGGGCCGGCCCCCGAAGCCGGACCAGCCCCGAAGCCGCGCCAGCCCCCAAGCAGGGCCCGCTTTCAAAGCCGGAGTGGGTCCCGTGGTGTGTGGGGGAGGCGCTTGACGGGGGTGGCAGGCTGGACCGGAGGCAGGCCCGGGCCGGAGGTGGCCGAAGGCCAGGGCGAA
>NZ_JBIVNX010000053.1:0-50726 GCF_044753805.1 Streptomyces sp. NPDC093225 | reverse complement strand
TCCGGAGGCAGGCCCGGGCCGGAGGTGGCCGAAGGCCAGGGCGAAGCCCCGAAGCCTCCGGGGTGGGCCTGCCGCAGGGCCTGCAGGCCATGGCGCCTCAAGAGGCGAGGGGACCCACACACCACGGGGCGGCCCCACGAAGCGCGCAGGCCCCGACACCCGCACCTCAAAGGCCCGTCAAGCCCCCCGGGGCCCCACACGACCAACCACCAGCACCAAGCACCAAGCACCAAGCACTCAACACTCAACACTCAACACTCAGCAGCAACCCGCTACCCCCGCGAGCGGGCCTTGAACGCCGCCTTGCGCGCCTCCTTGGCCGTCCCCTTGTCCGGGTGCATGCGCCCGACCGCCTCCAGCACGTCCGCCACGTCGGGGTGGTCCACCCGCCAGGCCGACGCGAGGAAGCCACCGTCCCCGCCGGTCAGCCCCACCATCAGAGCGGTCACGTCCTCGGAGCCCGCCCCCGCACCCGCACCGACCGTCTCCGCCCCCGTCCCCCCATCGGCCGCGAGCTGGGCCGCGATCGTGTCCACGGCCAGCCAGAACACGAGCTCCTCGCCGGGCGCCGGCACATCGGCCGCGCCCCGCTCGACCAGCCACACCCGGGCCAGCCCGCCCAGCTCCCGGTCCGCCAGCACCGCACGCACGGACGGCTCCGCGGCCGCCCCCGTGAGGGCGAGCGCCTGCTGGCAGCGCAGCCGTCGCAGCGGCGCGCCCGGGTCGGCCCCGCGGGCCGCGGCCAGCAGCTCGGCGGCGGCCTCCGTGGCCGTACGGCCGACGAGCCAGCCCTCGACCTCGGCGCGGGCGGCCGCCTCGGGGTAGTGCGCGATGCCCGCCAGCAGCGCGTCGGCCCCCTTGTCGGCGAACGCGCCGACGGCCGGCGCCTCGTACCCCGCCTCCAGCAGCCGGGCCCGGATCCCGAAGAGCCCGAGCGGGGTCAGCCGGACCAGTCCGTAGCGGGCGAGGTCCTCCACGGCGTCCGGCACATGGGCTCCGGCGGCGAGCTCCTCGTCGTCCGCCTCCGCCATCAACTCCTCGTCGACCGGGCGGAAGTCCACCAGCCCGATGGGCTCCAGCACCCGGAACCGGTCGTCGAGCCGCATCATCATGTCCGAGACCTCGGCCAGCACGTCGTCCGTCGGGGCGCCCATGTCCGTCGGTACGACGAGCGAGGCGGCCAGCACCGGCAGCGGCACCGGCACGGAGCGCCCGGGGTACGCCCCGGGCCCGCCCTCGGCCACGGTCAGCCGGTACAGCTGCGTCAGCACCGCCTCCAGGAACTCCCGTTCGCGCCGCGGATCCCAGTCCAGCACGGCGAGGTCGACACCGCCTCCGGAGTCGAGGGCTCCGGCGAGTTCGCCGAGGTCGTCCAGGTCCGGTACGGCGGCGTCGGCGAGCACGGTGTCGAGGGCGGTGAGCCAGAGGTCGAGCACGTCGCCGGGCGCCCCGGCGACCATCGCGAGCCGCGGCCCGGGCACGGCCGCGCCCCCGGCCTCGGCCTCGGTCACCGCCGCCAGCCCGCAGTCGACCGCCACCCGCCAGGCCTCGCTCGCCCGCGCGCACCCCTCGTCGTCGGCCGCCAGCCCCAGCGCGGCCGCTGCCTGCGGCAGTCGGGACGCCGGCAACTCGCCGCCCGCCCCCACCGGCGTGGCCGGGCCGGCCCAGCGCGCGATGCGCACCGCACGCACGAACAACGGCGCGGTGAGGGCGTCGCGGGCCAGTTCCGCCTCGGACGGCAGCCGAACCGGCGGCAGCGAGGGGCGCTCTGCGGACATGGCTGGTTCTCCTCGGATGGAGCGGTGTGGGAGCGACGAAACGGGTCGGCGGCGGATCGGCGGTGCATCGACCAGGGACCGACCGGACCGACCGGACCGACCGGACCGACCGGACCGACCGGGGAGCGACGACTACGGAGGCGGGGACCGACGACAACGGACGTGGGGATCGACGACTAAGGGCGAAGAACCCGGCCGTTGCGGACCCATCCATTCCGCTCTCCGACAAGGGGAATTCGAGGGGCATCCGGCCGGCCGACGCACGCCCCAGCCTAGACGCAATTCGCCCCATCCCGTCCGGTTCATGTACACGTCAGCCGCCGTATACCCGCCAGACCTTGACAACTGCCCCGGCCACGCAAGAGATTGACGCGCGTAGAACTCAACAGTGGCTCTACCCACCCCTCACCCTCCACACACCGGAGTAGCCTGACCATGCGTTCCCGTCCCGCCGTGACTGGATCCCTGCCCCGCTCCGCCGCCGTCGCCGCCGTCGTCGCCACCGCTCTGGCCGGCGGCCTCCTGGCCGGTTCCGCCTCCGCCGCCGACACCTCGACGGACGGCACGACCGCCGCGACCCGCATCCACGACATCCAGGGCACCACGCGTATATCCCCGCTCGCCGGCAAGCAGGTCACCGGCGTCGAGGGCATCGTCACCGGCGTCCGCACGTACGGCTCCCGCGGCTTCTGGATGCAGGACCCCGAGGCCGACGACGACGCCGCCACCAGCGAGGGCGTCTTCGTCTTCACCAGCTCGGTCCCGACCGTCGCCGTCGGCGACGCCGTGTCCGTCTCCGGCCTCGTCGGCGAGTACGTCCCCGGTGGCCTGAACTCGGGCAACCAGTCGGCCACCCAGATCTCGAAGCCGAAGGTGACCGTCCTGTCCTCGGGCAACGAGCTCCCCGAGGCCGTTCAGATCAACGAGTACTCCGTCCCCGCGGAGTACGCCCCCCAGGGCGACGCCGCGGCGGCCAACAGCATCAACGGGCTCACCCTCGAGCCCGGCACCTACGCCCTGGACTACTACGAGTCCCTCGAGGGCATGAACGTCCGCATCGGCACCTCCCGCGTCGTCGGCGCCACCGACCCGTACGCCGAGCTGTGGGTCACCGTGAAGGGCTGGGAGCACAACACCCCGCGCGGCGGCACCCTCTACAACTCGTACGAGTCCCAGAACACCGGCCGCCTGCAGATCCAGCAGCTCGCGCCGCTCGCGCAGCAGCCGTTCCCGGTCGCCAACGTCGGCGACAAGCTGACCGGCACCACCGAAGGCCCGCTGGACTTCAACCAGTTCGGCGGCTACACCCTTGCGGCCCGCACCCTCGGCACCGTCCAGTCCAAGAACCTGCAGCGCGAGCGCACCGCCCCGCAGAAGCAGGGCGAGCTCGCGGTGGCGACGTACAACGTCGAGAACCTCGACCCGACCGACCCGCAGGACAAGTTCGACGCGCTCGCCAAGGGCGTCGTCGAGAACCTCTCCTCCCCCGACGTCGTCGCGCTGGAGGAGATCCAGGACGACAACGGCGCCAAGAACGACGGCACCGTCTCGGCCGGCGAGACCCTGCGCAAGTTCACCGACGCGATCAAGGCCGCGGGCGGACCGGCGTACGAGTGGCGCTCGATCGAGCCGGAGAACCTCAAGGACGGCGGCGAGCCCGGCGGCAACATCCGCCAGGTCTTCCTCTTCAACCCCGCGCGCGTCTCGTTCACCGACCGCGACGGCGGCAACGCAACCACCGCCACCGGCGTGGTCCGCGAGGCGGGCCACGCGGCCCTGACCCACTCCCCCGGCCGCATCGACCCGGCCAACCCGGCCTGGCAGGACAGCCGCAAGCCGCTGGCCGGCGAGTTCGTCTTCCGCGGTCGCACGGTCATCGTCATCGCCAACCACTTCAGCTCGAAGGGCGGCGACGAGGGCCTGACCTCCAGCCACCAGCCGGTGCCGCGCTCCTCGGAGACCAAGCGCCACCTGCAGGCGGAGGCCGTGAACTCCTTCGTCAAGGACGTCCTGGCCGTCCAGCCGAACGCGAACGTCATCGCCCTCGGCGACATCAACGACTTCGAGTTCTCGGAGACCGCGCAGAAGCTGGAGGACGGCGGCGCGCTGTACTCCGCGATCAAGTCGCTGCCGCGCGCGGAGCGGTACTCGTACGTCTACCAGGGCAACGCCCAGGTGCTGGACCAGATCCTGACCAGCCCCGGCATCAAGAAGTTCTCGTACGACAGCGTGCACATCAACGCGGAGTTCGCGGACCAGAACAGCGACCACGACCCGCAGGTCCTGCGCTTCATCCCGTAAGCACACGGATCCCGTCACCACAGGCCGGCGCCCCTGAGGCGCGCCTGAACCAGGGGCCCCGGCCGCCGTCCCGGCCGGGGCCCCTGCGACACTCCGTGCATGATCTTCCGCACCGCCACCCGCCAGGACCTGCCGGCCGTGCTCGCCCTGCTCGCCGACGAGGAGCGGGTCGTCGACCCGGCGTCGGTCGCGGTGGGCGAGGCGTACGAGCGGGCCTTCGCCGCGATCGGGGCCGACCCGCGCAACGAGCTGCTGGTCCTGGTCGAAGCGGGGGCGTCCGGGGCCGGCACGGTCGTCGGCTGCCTCCAGATCACCTACATCCCGGGCCTGGGGCAGGGCGGCGCCGAGCGGGCCCTGGTCGAGGCGGTACGGATCCGCGCCGACCGGCGCGGCGGAGGCCTGGGGCGCGACCTGATGCGGCGGGCGGCGGAGCGGGCCCGGGCGCGCGGCTGCGCCCTGGTGCAGCTGACCAGCAACAAGCGGCGCTCCGACGCGCACCGCTTCTACGAGTCGCTCGGGTACGCCCGCAGCCACGAGGGCTTCAAGCTGCCCCTGACGGACTGAGCGCGACCACCGCAGCCAGGACCCACGGACCGAGCGGACCAGATCTCCGGGCGAATCAGGACAGACTCGGGACTTTCGACCCTGGCGTGATGTGCGACACACACCCCTGCCCGAGAGGCCGGTCTTGGTGTTGAGTGTCCTGAACGTCCGATCGCGCGTACCAACGTCGCACTCCCGTTCGGAGGACCGCGTGTTCACCTCCATGTCGCTCGCTCAGGAAATCGGCCTCGGCGTGCTCGTCGTGGCCGCCGTCGTCTGGGTGCTCGGCCTCGGGCACATGCTGTGGGACAGCCGCTTCCACCACCCCGAGCCCGCCGCCCCCCAGGGCCTGGCCTTCATCCCGTCGCAGCGCGGCGTGGAGTCCCACCCGATGGAGCGCGTGGAGCTGACCGAGGAGGAGAAGCGCGCCTTCGCGGGCCTCGTCCGCTCGATCCCCCTGAGCTGAGCCCACCCCCGCGCCGGCCCGGTACGCCGAAGCCCCCGACCGGCATCCCGGTCGGGGGCTTTCGCGTCCGTACGGCGTCCGTACGGCGGGACCGCCCGCGGCGTCAGTTGTGGCTGTGCAGGACGTCGTTCAGGCCGCCCCAGACCGCGTTGTTCGGGCGGGCCTCGACGGCGCCCGTGGTGGAGTTGCGGCGGAAGAGGATGTTGCTGGCGCCGGAGAGCTCCAGGGCCTTGACGACCTGGCCGTCCGGGAGGGTGACGCGGGTGCCCGCGGTCACGTACAGGCCGGCCTCGACGATGCACTCGTCGCCCAGCGCGATGCCGATGCCGGACTCGGCGCCGAGCAGGCAGCGCTCGCCGATGGAGATGATCTGCTTGCCGCCGCCGGAGAGGGTGCCCATCGTGGAGGCGCCGCCGCCGATGTCGGAGCCGTCGCCGACGACCACGCCGGCGGAGATGCGGCCCTCGACCATGGAGGTGCCCAGGGTGCCCGCGTTGAAGTTGACGAAGCCCTCGTGCATGACGGTGGTGCCCTCGGCGAGGTGCGCGCCGAGCCGGACGCGGTCGGCGTCGGCGATGCGCACGCCCTTGGGGGCGACGTAGTCGGTCATGCGCGGGAACTTGTCGATCGAGGTGACCTGGAGGTGCAGGCCCTCGGCGCGGGCGTTCAGGCGGACGGTCTCGACCTGGTCCACGGCCACCGGGCCGAGGGAGGTCCAGGCGACGTTGGTCAGGAGGCCGAAGACGCCGTCCAGGTTCTGGCCGTGCGGCTTGACCAGGCGGTGGCTGAGCAGGTGCAGGCGCAGGTAGGCGTCGTGCGCGTCGAGCGGCTTGTCGTCCAGGGAGGCGATGACCGTGCGGACGGCGACGACCTCGACGCCGCGGACGGCGTCCGTGCGGATCGCCTTCGCGGCGGCCGCGCCCAGCAGTTCGACGGCCCGCTCGGCGGAGAGCCGCTCGGTGCCGGCCTCGCCCGGCTCGGTGACGAGCTCCGGGGCGGGGAACCAGGTGTCGAGGACGGTGCCGTCGGCGGTGATGGTGGCAAGTCCGGCGGCGACGGCGCCGGTGGTACGCGTAGTCATGTAGGAAACGCTAACCAACGACGGGCGCTGCGGGCGAACCGGTCTCATGTGCCGGTCGATCATCGGGGACGGTCAGGCGGGCGGTACGGCGTGCGGTACGGGCGCCCGCGGCGAGCACGATGGCCCCGGCGGCCGCGCCCAGCACCGCGCACAGCGGCCACAGCAGGCCCGGGGCGGCGGCGTACAGACCGGCCCCGAGCGGGGCGGCGAGCACGACGCCGCTGACGGAGACGCCCGCGTACAGGCTCTGGAAGCGGCCCACGGCGTGGGCGGGGGCCTCGTCGGCGACGTACGCGGTGGCCGTGGTCTTGTAGAGGATCTCGCCGAGGCTGACCAGGACCATCATGGCGACGGTGGTGGCCACGCCGGCGCCGAGCAGCAGCATCGCGTAGCCGGCGGCGACCAGGACGAGGCCGGTGCCGATGATGTGCAGCGGTGAGCGGGAGCGCAGGGCCAGGGCGGCGGGGATCTCCAGCAGCAGGATCACCCCGCCGTTGATCGCGATGAGCAGCCCGTAGGCGCGGGTGTCCATGCCGTGGTCGGCGAGGTAGGCCGGGAAGGTCGAGTACTGCTGCCGGTAGACGAGGTCGATGACGAGGATCGCGCCGAGCAGGGCGAGCATCGCGGGCCGGGCGCGCAGCTCGTGCCAGAGGCCCGGCCCCTGGCCGGCGGCGACCGCGGTGGTGGTGGTCCTGGTGGCGCCGCGGGCGGGGACGGCGCGGGCGGTCCAGAAGGCGAAGAAGAGGGTGCCGATGCCGTCCGCGACGAAGATCCAGTCGTACGACAGGGTGGTGGCGATCAGCGCGCCGAGGGGTGGCCCGACGGTGAACCCTCCGTTGGAGACGCAGCGGATGACGGCGAAGGCCTGCCGGCGGGCGCCCTCGGGGACGGTGACGGCGACCAGGGCGGAGTTGGCGGCCCGGACGACCCCGCTCGCGTACTGGGCGGCGGGCAGCGCCGCGCACAGCAGCGGGGTGGACAGCAGCGGCAGGGCCAGGAGGGCCGCGCCGCCGAGCGCGGAGGCGGTGAGCAGCACCCGCCGGTGACCGAAGCGGTCCCCGAACCAGCCTCCGGTGAAGTTGCCGGCCACCAGGCCGATGCCGCTGACGCCCATGACCAGGCCCGCGGCGGCGGCGCCGAAGCCGCGGGGACCGGTCAGGTACACGAAGACGAAGACGAAGGTGAAGCTGACGACGGCGTTGACGAACACCCCGCCGGCCAGCAGCCACACGACCTTCGGGACCTCCCGCAGCCCCTGCGGACCTGCGGCGCCCCGCTCCTCCCCCGACCCGCCACCCCGGCCCCTGAACCCTGCACCACGCTCCTCACGTGCCGTCCGCCGACGCCTCACGCCCGCTCCCCCTCCTCGACCGACTAAGTTCCTTTTGGGAACTGACTCTGCCAGCATGGGACCGTGGGGGTCAACGGCTTTCGGCACGGAGGGGAGTGGGGCGGATGGCCCAGCGGACGCGGCTCGACGACGCGGACTGCGCCATCGCGCAGGCCCTGGACGTCGTCGGCGACTGGTGGACGCTGCTGATCGTGCGGGACGCGGCCCGCGGGCTGACCCGCTTCGAGGAGTTCCAGGGGGAGCTCGGGGTGTCCCGCAAGGTGCTCGCGGAGCGGCTGCGGCTGCTCGTGGAGGCCGGGGTGCTGGGCCGCGAGCCCTACCAGGAGCGGCCGGTGCGGTACGCGTACCGGCTGACCGCGCGCGGGCGGGCCCTGGTGCCGGTCCTGATCGCGCTCCAGGACTGGGGCGACCAGTGGCTGCTGGGCGAGGGCGAGCTGACGGCCACCGCCGGGGACTCCTCGCGCGAGGCCGAGCGGGTGCACGCGCTGGTGGGCACCCGGGTGCCGGAGCTGGCGCTGCCGGACCAGGACGGCTCGCCGCGGGACCCGGTGGCGGCGGCGGAGTTCACCGTCCTGTACTGCTTCCCGGGGGCGTACGCGCGCGGCGAGTCGTATCCGCCGGGCTGGGGCGGCATCCCGGGTGCGGGGGGCTGCACGCTGGAGTCGCGCACGTTCCGGGACCGGCTGGCGGAGTTCACGGCCGCAGGCGCGGCGGTGCGGGGCGTCTCGACGCAGCGGCCGGACGAGCAGCGGGAGTTCGCGGCGGCCGAGGGTCTGGGCTTCCCGCTGCTGTCGGACGCGGAGCTGGGCCTGGCGGCCGCCCTGCGGCTGCCGACGTTCCGGGCGGCGGGAGCGAGCCGGCTGAAGCGGCTCACGCTGGTCGTGGACCGCGGGCGCACGGTACGGGCCGCCCTCTATCCCGTGACGGACGTCGCGGGCAGCGTGGCGGCGGCCCTGGACGCGGTCCGGGGCTGACGCGACCAGGGGCCGTCACCGCAGGCCACCGCTCAGCGCAGCACGCGCCGCAGCATGTCCGCGACGTACTCCGGGTCGTACGGCGCGCCGGTGAGCAGCACCTGGAGGCCGAACCCGTCCATCATCGCGACCAGTGCCCGCGCCGTCCGCGGATCGGTCCGCCGGGACAGGTGCGCGGTGACCGCCTCGCACCACTCGGCCGCGACCGGTCGCAGCGCGGGTCGGCGCAGGGCGGCGAGGTAGAGCTCGTACTCCAGCTCCACGTCGGTGCGGTCGCCCGCCGGGCTTCCCGCCAGCCACTCCCCCAGCAGCCGGGCGAGCTCGTCGGCCAGGTCGACGTACGGGTCGTCGAGGGCCGTGCTCGCGCCGACCCGCTCGGCGAACCGGGCGTTGATCCGCCGCAGCGCGGCGACCAGCAGGTCGTCGAGCGTCGCGAAGTGGTAGGTGGTGGAGCCCAGCGGCACGTCGGCCTCGGCCGCGACGGCCCGGTGGCCGAGCCCGGCGATCCCCTTGGTGCCCACCACGCGGATCGCCGCGTCGAGGATGCGCTCGCGGCGCTCGGGGTCGTACCGGCGGGCGGCGGCCATCAATGGGCCCCCGCGCCGCCCATGTTGAGCAGCACCACCCCGGCGATGATCAGCACGATCCCGGCCAGGCGCGCGGCGTTGGCCGCCTCGCCCATGAAGAGCATCCCGATGGTGGCGATGGCCGCCGTCCCCACGCCGGACCAGATCGCGTACGCCGTGCCCACCGACATCGACTTGAGCGCCTGGGCGAGCAGGGTGAAGGCCACGGCGTAGCCCACGAGGGTGCCGAGCGAGGGCCAGAGCTTGCTGAAGCCGTGGCTGTACTTCATCGCGGTGGTCCCGGCCACCTCTGCCGCTATGGCCGCGGCCAGCAGGACGTAAGGCATGCGTACGAGCGTACACAACGATGCGTACACCCGTACACAACGATACGAACGCACGTGCGCGGCGGGTGTGGGTACCGCCGTCCGGGGGAACGGGACACCCGGGCTACCGTGTCCCCTCCAGGGGGAGAAGAATCCAGCCACACGGAGTACAGGCATGACGCAGAACCAGGGGTGGGGACCACCGCCGTCGGACCCGAACGGCAGCAACCAGAACGGCGGCGACGCGAACCGCGGCAACCCGAACGGCGGCGCCCCGTACGGACAGCCCCACGGCGCCCCGTACGGAGCGCCCTACGGGGCACCCGGCGGCTGGGCGGGCGGCTGGGCGCCCCCGCCGCCCCGGCCCGGGGTGATCCCGCTGCAGCCGCTCGGCCTCGGCGACGTCCTCTCCGGGGCGTTCTCCACCTTCGGCCGCTACTGGAAGCAGCTGGTCGGCGTCATGCTGGCGGTCCAGGGCGCCGGGCTCCTCGTCCTCGTGGGCGCGGCAGCCCTCGGCCTCGCGCTCGTGTGGGAGCACCTCGACGGCGTCTTCGACCTGCCGGCCGGAGCGACCCCGGCCGACGAGGACCTGGTGCCGGTGCTGTGGACGCTGATCCCGCTGGGGCTGCTCCTCTGCGCGCTGATGCTGCTGGGCTGGGCGGTGATCAGCGCGCTGGTCCCGAACGTGCTCCAGGAGGCCGTACTGGGCCGCCGCACCACCTTCGGCGCGATGTTCCGCCGGTCCTGGTCCCGGCTGCCGGCCATGCTCGGCACCCTGCTGCTCACCATGGTGACCGCGGGCCTGCCGTGGCTCGTGGCCCTGGTGGTCGGCATCGTGGTGGCCGCCACCGCGGACTACACGCAGCCCGAGCCGCCCGCGGCGCTCCTGGCCCTGCCGCTGATCGTCCTGCTCGCGCTCCCGCTCACCGTCTGGTTGGGCGTCAAGTTCAGCCTCGCCCCGGCCGTCGTGGTGATGGAGAAGCTCGGCCCGGTCGCGGCGCTGCGCCGCTCGTCCCGGCTGGTCAAGGGCTCCTGGTGGCGGATCTTCGGCATCACGCTGCTGACCCTCGCGATCGCCGCCGTGATCGGCTACCTCATCCAGCTGCCGTTCATGCTGGTCGGCTTCTTCGCCATGGTGCCGACCGCGTTCGCCGCGGCCGACCCCGACGCCGGGACCGGGGCCCTGGTCGGCGGGGTGGTCGTCTACTTCCTGTCCATCCTGATCGGCAGCGTCGTCTCGCAGGTCTTCCAGATGGGCCTGCCGCAGCTGGCGAGCGGCCTGCTCTACGTCGACCAGCGCATCCGGCGCGAGGACCTCGCGCCCGCCCTGGCCGCCGCGGCGGCGGCCGCACCGGCACAGCCGCCGGTGCCCGGCGGACCCCCGCCGGGCACCTTCTGACGGTCCGGAGGACCGGAACGACGGGGTGTCCGGTCAGCCGATCGTGAACCAGGCGGACCGGGACTTCTTCCACTCCGGGTGGGTGAGGTCCTTGGCCTCGACACCGTCCCCGTAGAGGTCGGCGGAGCCGCTGTCGGTGATCAGCTGGACCCGGGCACCGGGCACGGTCAGGTCCGGGACCTCGACCACGGACTCCCAGCCGCCCGCGTCGGCGGTCGGCAGGTCCTCGACCTCGACCGGCGCGTGGCCGGCGACACCGTCCCAGGAGTACAGGGCGTACGGGTCGGTGTTGTCGTCCGCGGCCCAGCTGCCGGCCAGGACCAGGTACTGGCCGGCGGCGTTCTTGCGGATGTCGCGGAGCGACAGGCCGCCCAGGTCCAGCTCGATCGGCGCGCCGAAGACCGCCTTGGCGCCGGTGGCCAGCACCTGGTCCATGTTGGTCACCGGCACGACCAGTGCCTTGCCGCCGGGCACGGCCGGGGCGAGCGGGGCGCGGAAGCCGATGTACGCGGTGGTCGTCGAGCCGGGCGCGAACTCCAGGCCCTCGACGTTGAAGCCGTCGATCTGCTTCGGCGCCTGGCCGGTGGCCGTGCCGGCCGCGAAGCCGTAGCGGTTGCCGTTCGCCTTGTCCCAGGCCACCAGGTCGTCGCGCAGCTTGCGGTACGAACGCCCGTAGGTGAGCTGGGCGTTCGCGCCCGTACCGGTGACCTTGGTGGTGAAGACGGTGTTGCGGTCGGCCTTGTACTCGCCGTCCTTGTTGTTGCCGAGCGAGCCGGTCCAGTAGATGATGTCGCCGACCCGGGCCGCGCCCTCGATGTCGATCTCCTTGGTGGCGCCGATCTGGGAGCTGAAGTCCCAGGTGCGCACCGGCGCGCCGGAGCGGGAACGGTCGTACAGGCGGAGCACGTTGGACTCGTCGTCCGCGACGACCGCGTAGCCGCCGCCGAGGTCGACCGCGGCCGAGGCGTCGGAGGAGCCGGTCAGGTAGCGGGCGTCCGCCGGGTTCTGCACCGCGGCGGAGGCGGCGTACGACAGGGTCTTGGTGGCGGTCTTGCCGCCCAGGCCGGTCACCTTGACGGTCAGGTTGGCGTAGCCGCGGCCGCGCGCGGCCACCGCGAGGGTACGGACCGCGCCGGTACCGGTGACGGTCACGTCCGAGGTCGCGGCCACCGAGCTCTTGCTGCTGGCCGACGCGGCCACGGTCAGCGCGCTCGCGTCCGCGCCGCTCTGACCGACGGTCACGGTGACGACCGGGTCGCCCACGCCCCCGACGGCACCCGACAGGTAGGCCGCCGACAGGCTGATGGTCGGCGTCCCGTAGGTCACGGCCTGCGCGGGCGTGGTCAGCCCGGCGACCAGCAGGGCGGCTGCGCCGGCGAGCCCGGCGGCGTGGCGAACGGTCACGGCGGTTTCCTCTCACGTGCGCCGTCACGGCGTGACGGCCGTGAGAAGGCTCGGCTCGCCGCGCCAACTCCGCGTGCACGCCACCCGTACGGCGGACGAACACCCGGCGGCCCCCCGCCGGAACGCGCGAAGGCCCCCGACACCGAGGTGCCGGGGGCCTTCGCGAAGCGCCTGGAGGGCGGTACCCGAACGGACCGTGCTCGAACGGGCCGTGCTCAGACGTTGAAGCCGAGGGCGCGGAGCTGCTCGCGACCGTCGTCGGTGATCTTGTCCGGGCCCCACGGGGGCATCCAGACCCAGTTGATCCGCAGCTCGTTGACGATGCCGTCGGTCGCGGACTTGGCCTGGTCCTCGATCACGTCGGTCAGCGGACAGGCCGCGGACGTCAGGGTCATGTCCAGGGTCGCGATGTTGGCGTCGTCGATGTGGATGCCGTAGATCAGGCCCAGGTTCACCACGTCGATGCCCAGCTCGGGGTCGACCACGTCGTAGAGGGCCTCGCGGACCTCCTCCTCGGTGGCCGGCTTCGTGGTCACCTCGGGCGTTGCGTTCTCGCTCATGCCGTCTTCCTCTCGGCGCCCTCGCCCAGGGCCTGGGCGGTCGCGTCCTTCCACGCCATCCAGCTCAGCAGCGCGCACTTCACGCGGGCCGGGTACTTCGAGACGCCGGCGAACGCGACCGCGTCCTCCAGCACCTCCTCCATCGCCTCGTCGGGCTCGATCTTGCCCTTGGACTGCATCAGCTCCAGGAACGTGCTCTGGATCTTCTGCGCCTCGGCGAGCTCCTTGCCGACCATCAGCTCGTTGAGGACCGACGCGCTCGCCTGGCTGATGGAGCAGCCCTGGCCCTCGTACGAGACGTCCGTGAGCGTCTCGCCGTCGTACTTCACCCGCAGCGTGATCTCGTCGCCGCACGTCGGGTTGACGTGGTGCACCTCGGCGTCGCCGTCACGCAGACCGCGGCCGTGCGGGTGCTTGTAATGGTCCAGGATCAGCTCCTGGTACATCGAATCCAGCTTCACTGAAGCGCTCTCCTACCCGAAGAAGTTGCGTACGTGCTCCAGGCCGTCGACCAGGGCGTCGACATCGGCCGGGGAGGAGTACAGGTAGAACGACGCTCGCGTGGTCGCAGGAATTCCGTAGCGCAGGCAGACCGGGCGCGCGCAGTGGTGTCCCACGCGGACCGCGATGCCCTGCTCGTCCAGGACCTGGCCGACGTCGTGCGGGTGGATGTCGCCGAGCACGAAGGAGATCGCGGCGCCGCGGTCCTCGGCCGTGGTGGGGCCGATGATCCGCAGGTCGGGAACCTCCTGCAGGCGCTTCAGCGCGTACTCGGTGATCGCGTGCTCGTGAGCGGCGATCTTGTCCATGCCGATGGCGTTCAGGTAGTCCACGGCCGCGCCGAGGCCGACGGCCTGGGCGATCGGGGGCGTGCCCGCCTCGAACTTGTGCGGCGCCGGGGCGTACGTCGAGGAGTGCATCGAGACGGTCTCGATCATCTCGCCGCCGCCGAGGAACGGCGGCAGGTCCTCGAGCAGCTCCTGGCGGCCCCACAGGACGCCGATGCCGGTCGGGGCGCACATCTTGTGACCGGTGAAGGCCACGAAGTCGGCGCCCAGCGCCTGCACGTCGAGCGGCATGTGCGGGGCGGCCTGGGAGGCGTCGAGCAGCACCAGCGCGCCGACCTCCTGGGCCCGGCGCACGATGGTGTCGACGGGGTTGACGGTGCCGAGCAGGTTGGAGACCAGCGCGAAGGAGACGATCTTCGTCTTCTCCGTGATGAGCTCGTTGATGTTCGACAGGTCGAGGCGGCCGTCGTCGGTGAGGCCGAACCACTTCAGCTTCGCGCCCGTGCGCTGCGAGAGCAGCTGCCACGGCACGATGTTGGAGTGGTGCTCCATCTCCGTGATGACGATCTCGGTCTCGTGGTCCACCCGGTAGGGCTCGTCGGCCCAACCGAGCATGTTCGCGACCAGGTTGAGCGACTCCGAGGCGTTCTTGGTGAAGATCACCTCGTCGCGGCTCGGGGCGTTGATGAACGCGGCGACCTTGTCGCGCGCGCCCTCGTACAGCGCCGTGGCCTCCTCGGCGACCAAGTACACGCCACGGTGGACGTTGGCGTTGTGCCGCTCGTAGTACTCGTTCAGCGCGTCGAGCACCTGGCGCGGCTTCTGCGAGGTCGCCGCGGAGTCCAGGTAGACGATCTTCTTCCCGTCGTGGACCACACGATCCAGCAGGGGGAAGTCCTTGCGGATCGCCTCGGTGTCGAGGAGGCCAGGCAGCTGTGTCACGCGGTCGCGCCACCCTTCACGTACTTGTCGTAGCCCTCGGCCTCGAGCTGGTCCGCGAGCTCGGCGCCGCCGGACTCGACGATGCGGCCGTTCGCGAACACGTGCACGTAGTCGGGCTTGATGTAGCGCAGGATGCGCGTGTAGTGGGTGATGAGCAGGGTGCCCACGTCACCGGTGTCGCGCACGCGGTTGACGCCCTCGGAGACGATGCGCAGGGCGTCGACGTCCAGGCCGGAGTCGGTCTCGTCGAGGATCGCGATCTTCGGCTTGAGGAGCTCCAGCTGGAGGATCTCGTGGCGCTTCTTCTCACCGCCGGAGAAGCCCTCGTTGACGTTGCGCTCGGCGAAGGCCGGGTCCATGGAGAGACGCTCCATGGCCTCCTTGACCTCCTTCACCCAGGTGCGCAGCTTGGGGGCCTCGCCGCGGACGGCGGTGGCGGAGGTGCGCAGGAAGTTGGAGACCGAGACGCCGGGGACCTCGACCGGGTACTGCATGGCGAGGAAGACGCCGGCGCGGGCGCGCTCGTCGACGGACATCTCGAGGACGTCCTCGCCGTCGAGGGTCACGGTGCCACCGGTGATCGTGTACTTCGGGTGGCCGGCGAGGGAGTAGGCCAGGGTCGACTTGCCGGAGCCGTTGGGGCCCATGATGGCGTGCGTCTCGCCCTGCTTGACGGTCAGGTCGACGCCCTTGAGGATCTCGCGGGAGCCGTTCTCCGCCTCGACGGAGACGTGCAGGTCGTGGATTTCAAGCGTAGCCATGGGTGCCTCAGGACTCCTGGGTGAGGGAGACGAGCACGTCGTCCCCTTCGATCTTGACGGGGTAAACGGGGACGGGGCGCGTCGCGGGGAGGCCGGACGGCTTGCCGGTGCGCAGGTCGAAGGCCGACCCGTGCAGCCAGCACTCGATCTGGCAGTCCTCGACCTCACCCTCCGACAGGGAGACGTTCGCGTGCGAGCAGATGTCGTTGATCGCGAACACCTCGCCGTCGGTGGACACGATCGACACCGGGGTGCCGTCGAGCTCCACCCGCTTGGGGGTGTTCTCCTCCAGCTCGCTGAGCGCGCACGCCTTGACGTAGGTCATCAGACGGCCGCCTCGAGCTCGTTCTCGATCTTCGCGATGAGTCGCTCCTCCAGGTCGGCGACGCCGATCTGCTGGACCAGCCCGGCGAAGAAGCCGCGGACCACCAGGCGGCGGGCCTCGTCGGCCGGGATGCCGCGCGCCTGGAGGTAGAAGAGCTGCTCGTCGTCGAAGCGGCCGGTCGCGGAGGCGTGGCCGGCGCCGACGATCTCGCCGGTCTCGATCTCCAGGTTCGGCACGGAGTCGACCCGCGCGCCGTCGGTGAGCACGAGGTTGCGGTTGAGCTCGTAGGTGTCGGTGCCCTCGGCGGTCTTCTCGATGAGGACGTCGCCGATCCAGACGGCGTGGGCCGCCTCGCCCTGCAGTGCGCCCTTGTAGACCACGTTGGACTTGCAGTGCGGCACGTTGTGGGTGACCAGGAGGCGGTGCTCCTGGTGCTGGCCGGCGTCGGTGAAGTACAGGCCGAGCAGCTCGGCCTCGCCGCCGGGGCCCGCGTACGCGACGCGCGGGTGGATGCGGACCAGGTCGCCGCCGAAGGTCACGACGAAGGACTTGAAGCTCGCGTCCCGGCCGACCAGCGCGTTGTGCTGGGAGCAGTGGACGGCGGTGTCGTCCCAGTCCTGGATGGAGACGACGGTGACCTTGGCGCCGTCGCCGACGAGGAAGTCGACGTTGGCGGCGCGCACGCCGTCACCGGTGTGGTCGATCACGATGACGGCCTCGGCGAACGGCTTCACGTCGAAGACGGTGTGGCCGAAGGTGGTGCCGCCCTCGCCGTGCAGCGAGACGCGCACGGGCTCGGTGAGGACGGTCTCCTTGGGCACGGTGACGACCGTGGCCTTGGCGAAGGACGAGAACGCCTGGGCGGCGACGCGGTCGACCGGCGTGCCGGCCTTGCCGACGCGCTCGTCGGCGCGCTCCACCGACTCGACGGTGACCCCTTCGGGGGCGTCGATCTGGGCCTTCATGCTGCCGTTGGCGGTCGCGGTGCCGTCGTGGAGTCCGCGCAGGCGCTCCAGCGGGGTGAAGCGCCACTCCTCCTCGCGGCCGTGCGGCACGGGGAAGTCCGCCACGTCGAAGGACGGGGGTGCGCTCATCCGGGTGGCGACGGTGGACTCCGCGGCCACCGCGATCGCTCCGGCGGTGGTCGACCCCGCCGGGATGTTCTGAGCCTCAGCCATGGCTGTCGTTTTGCTCTCTTCCTACGTCGTTGCGGTCCTCGGCCCGCGAGGGACGGACCGTGGAGCTGGTGGTGGGGCGGGTGGCGGTCAGCCGACCGCGCCCTCCATCTGCAGCTCGATCAGCCGGTTGAGCTCCAGGGCGTACTCCATGGGCAGCTCCTTGGCGATCGGCTCGACGAAGCCGCGCACGATCATGGCCATGGCCTCGAACTCGGTCATGCCGCGGCTCATGAGGTAGAAGAGCTGGTCCTCGGAGACCTTGGAGACGGTGGCCTCGTGGCCCATCGACACGTCGTCCTCGCGGACGTCGACGTACGGGTACGTGTCGGAGCGGGAGATCTGGTCCACGAGCAGCGCGTCGCAGAGCACGTTGGACTTGGAGCCCGAGGCGCCCTCGCCGATCTCGACCAGGCCGCGGTACGAGGTGCGGCCGCCGCCCCGCGCCACCGACTTGGAGACGATGTTGGAGGAGGTGTTCGGCGCCATGTGGACCATCTTCGAGCCGGCGTCCTGGTGCTGGCCCTCGCCGGCGAAGGCGATGGAGAGGGTCTCGCCCTTGGCGTGCTCGCCCATCAGGTAGACGGCCGGGTACTTCATGGTGACCTTGGAGCCGATGTTGCCGTCGATCCACTCCATGGTCGCGCCCTCGTACGCCACGGCACGCTTGGTGACGAGGTTGTACACGTTGTTCGACCAGTTCTGGATCGTCGTGTAGCGGCAGCGGCCGCCCTTCTTCACGATGATCTCGACGACGGCGCTGTGCAGCGAGTCCGAGGAGTAGATCGGGGCGGTGCAGCCCTCGACGTAGTGGACGTACGCGTCCTCGTCCACGACGATCAGCGTCCGCTCGAACTGGCCCATGTTCTCCGTGTTGATGCGGAAGTAGGCCTGCAGCGGGATCTCGACGTGGACGCCCTTGGGCACGTAGATGAACGAGCCACCGGACCACACGGCGGTGTTCAGGGAGGCGAACTTGTTGTCGCCGACCGGGATGACGGTGCCGAAGTACTCCTTGAAGAGCTCCTCGTGCTCCTTCAGCGCGGTGTCGGTGTCGACGAAGATGACGCCCTGCTCCTCCAGGTCCTCGCGGATCTGGTGGTAGACGACCTCCGACTCGTACTGGGCCGCGACACCGGCGACGAGGCGCTGCTTCTCCGCCTCCGGGATGCCGAGCTTGTCGTACGTGTTCTTGATGTCCTCGGGCAGTTCCTCCCAGGAAGCGGCCTGCTTCTCGGTGGAACGCACGAAGTACTTGATGTTGTCGAAGTCGATGCCCGACAGGTCGGAGCCCCAGGTCGGCATGGGCTTCTTGTCGAACAGCTTCAGGCCCTTGAGGCGGAGCTTCAGCATCCACTCGGGCTCGTTCTTCTTCGACGAGATGTCCCGGACGACGTCCTCGCTGAGACCGCGCTTGGCGGCGGCACCGGCCGCGTCGGAGTCGGCCCAGCCGTACTCGTACTTGCCCAGGCCCTCGAGCTCAGGGTGAGCAATCTCCGTGGTCATGCGGGGTTCCTCCCGGCCGTGCTTGCAGATGCTGATGAAGTGGTCTGTGGGGCGGCGCCGCGCGGAATGAACGTGGTGCACACCCCGTCGCCGTGGGCGATGGTGGCGAGCCGCTGCACATGGGTCCCGAGCAGCTTGGAGAAGACCTCGGTCTCCGCCTCGCAGAGCTGCGGGAACTGCTCGGCGACGTGGGCGACCGGGCAGTGGTGCTGGCAGAGCTGTTCTCCGCTGTGCGGACCGGGAGCGCTCTTCGCCGTAGCAGCGTACCCGTCCACGGTCAACGCCTTGGCGAGGGCCTCGGTACGGTCCGCGGGCTCGGCCGCGTCCACGGCCTGCCGGTAGGCCTCCGCCTGGGCGGCCAGCCGGTCGCGCGCGAACGCCGCGACGGCCGCCTCGCCCTGTTCTCCGCCGCCCGCGGCCTTCGAGATCCAGCGCAGGGCGTCGACGGCGAGCTTGTCGTACGACTGGTCGAAGGCGTCGCGACCGCAGTCGGTGAGCGCGAACACCTTGGCGGGTCGGCCCCGGGTGCGCGCTCCGTAGACGCGCTGCTCACGGGGGGCGACCACGTCGTCGGCGACGAGTGCGTCGAGGTGGCGGCGGACGGCGGCCTGGGTGAGGCCGAGTCGCCCGGCGAGGTCGGCCACGGTCGAGGGACCGTGGTCCAGGATCGAGCGCGCGACCCGGTTGCGGGTTGACCGCTCCCCGGTAGCGAGGTCCCCGTGAGGGGTCTCGATCATCCGTGCCTCGTTTTTCACAACGCCATTGTTGCGTAATTGCCGAAGAGCCGACAAGCCGTGACGAGCGCCACTCCAGGTGTCTTCTATCACTAAGGGTTACCTAATCTGTCGACGCAGAGTAATTCGGAGTCTGGAATTCCGTATTCGTTCCGGTCCGTTCCGGTGACTGCGCCGCAGGCCGGGGCACCCGTGGCCGCCGGGACCCGTCCGGGAACCGACCCCCCGCTCCCCCGACGGCCCGGGCCGCCCCCCACGCTTCGTAGACTCGCCCCCATGAGTGATGACACGGCCGGCCCCGCCGTGCGCGTACGGGGCCTGGTCCAGCGGTACGGCGACAAGACCGCCGTCGACGGACTCGACCTCGACGTCCGGCGCGGCACCGTCACCGCGGTGCTCGGCCCCAACGGCGCCGGCAAGACCACCACCGTCGAGACCTGCGAGGGCTACCGCCCGCCCGCCTCCGGCACCGTCCGCGTCCTCGGCCTCGACCCCTACACCGACGCCGAGGCCCTGCGCCCCCGCATCGGCGTGATGCTCCAGTCCGGCGGCGTCTTCTCCGGCGCCCGCGCCGTCGAGATGCTGAGCCACATGGCGAAGCTGTACGCGCACCCGCTGGACGTGGCCACCCTCGTGGAGCGCCTCGGCCTCGGCGGCTGCGGGCGCACCCCGTACCGGCGCCTGTCCGGCGGCCAGCAGCAGCGCCTCGCGCTCGCCATGGCCGTCGTGGGCCGCCCCGAACTGGTCTTCCTCGACGAGCCCACCGCCGGCCTCGACCCGCAGGCCCGCCGCGCCACCTGGGAGCTGGTGCGCGAGCTGCGCGCCGACGGCGTGGGCGTCGTCCTCACCACCCACCACATGGACGAGGCCGAGCAGCTCGCCGACGACGTCGCGATCATCGACGCCGGCAAGGTCATCGCCCAGGGCAGCCCCGAGCAGCTGTGCCGCGGCGGCGCCGAGAACACCCTGCGCTTCACCGGCCGCCCGGGGCTCGACCTGGCCTCCCTCCTCAAGGCCCTGCCCGACGGCAGCGCGGCCGTCGAGCTCACCCCCGGCGCCTACCGCATCACCGGCAGCGTCGGCCCGCAGCTGCTGGCCACCGTCACCTCCTGGTGCGCGCAGAACGGCGTGATGCCCGACGGCATCTCCGTCGAGCGGCACACCCTGGAGGACGTCTTCCTCGAGCTGACCGGTAAGGAGCTGCGCGGATGAGCGCCGGCACGTTCACCCCGAAGCCGGGCGCGGCGCCGCTGGCCCGCATGATCGGCGCGCAGGCCGCGCTGGAGACGCGCATGCTGCTGCGCAACGGCGAGCAGCTGCTGCTGACCGTGATCATCCCGGCCATGCTGCTGGTCCTGTTCGCCACGGTCGACGTGATCGACACGGGCGCGGGCAGGTCGGTCGACTTCCTCGCCCCCGGCGCGCTGGCGCTCGCCGTCATGTCCACCGCCTTCACCGGCCAGGCCATCGCCACCGGTTTCGACCGCCGCTACGGCGTGCTGAAGCGGCTGGGCGCCTCGCCGCTGCCGCGCTGGGGCCTGATGGCCGCCAAGACCCTGTCGGTGCTGGTCACCGAGGTGCTCCAGGTGGCGCTGCTGACCGCGATCGCCCTCGCGCTCGGCTGGTCGCCGCACGGCAACCCCCTCGCGGTGGCACTCCTGCTGCTGCTGGGCACCGCCGCGTTCTCGGGTCTGGGGCTGCTGATGGCCGGCACCCTCAAGGCCGAGGTCACCCTCGCCGCGGCGAACCTGGTGTTCCTGCTCCTGCTGGTCGGCGGCGGGGTCATCGTGCCGCTGGACAAGTTCCCCGGCGCGGTCCGCCCCGTCCTGGAGCTGCTGCCGGTCTCCGCCCTGTCGGAGGGGCTGCGCGACGTGCTCCAGCACGGCGCCGGGCTCCCCTGGGAGCAGCTGGGCCTGCTGGCCGGATGGTCGGTGCTCGGGCTGGGTCTGGCGGGTCGGCACTTCCGCTGGGAGTAGCGGGCGGGTCAGGATGGACGCCTCCACTGACCACGGAGCCGGGGGGCGGACATGGTGGCGCGAGAGGCCGCGTTGCGGCTGGACGGGCAATGGGCACGGATCAGGGCGGGGGCGGCCGAGGTGCCGCCCGCCGACGCCGAGGCGCTGCTGGCGGAGCTGATCGGGGCGCTGCGCGAGCCCGCCCGGACCGATCCGGAGTGCGCCGCGCGGCTCGGGCTGCGGCTGAGCGACCTGGCCGCGCGCCGGTTCGCGGAGGGGGACCGGCCGGCCGCACTGGCCGCGATCGAGGAGGGCCTGCGGTACGCCGAGCAGGCCGCGCCGCACTCCCCCGAGTACGCCCGCTGGTACGCCCGCGGGCTGATCAACCACGGCGTGTGGCTGGCCTGGCCGCTGAGCGACGCCGACCGGCTGCCGCGGTTCCCGCTGGGTCCGGGCGGCGAGGCGGTGCCCGGCCCCATCGAGCGGGCGGCCGGCGAGCGGGCCCGTGATCTGACGCTGGCCGCGGTGGAGGTGTGGCGGCAGCTCGACCAGCGGGATCCGGTCAACATCAGGGGACTCGCGCAGGCCGAGGTGTTCGCCGGCGACCGGCTCGCCGAACTGGGCCTGGCGGCGGACGCGGTGGCCTGGGCGGCGGACGCCGAGGCCGGCTTCCGCGCCCTGGCCCGGGCCGGCGGCCCCGGGTACGAGGAGGCGGAGGAGGCGGTCAAGCACCTCGGCCGGCAGTTGGAGCTCCGGCTGCGCCTGCTGTCCTTCGACACCCTGGCCGCCCTGCGCGCGGACGGGCGGCTGCCCGAGGCTCTGCTGCCGCACGCCGTGCTCGCCGCCCGGATCCAGGGCGTGGACCCGCTGGTGATCGCGGCCGGGCTGCAGGTCGACGAGGGGGCGGTCCGGGCCACCCTGAGCGCGCGGCCGTGGCGGGCCGTATGGCGCTTCGAGGTGCGCGGTCCTGACGGCTTGTGGGACGTACTGGGACATCCCTGGCGCGGCTCGGCCGACGTGACGGATCGCACGGCGGAGGAGACCGGGGCGGGCCTGGTGCGGGACTTCACCACCTCCCCGGACTACCCCGGGGACGCAACTCCCTGGCGGGTCCTGGTGTGGTGGCACGAGGAGGGCGACCCGGCCGGTTCCCGCTTCCGGCTGACGCACACGCCGTCGGGGGGCCACACCGGCACCCCCTCGTGAAAGTTTGCACAAGGCGCGGCCTACGATAGGGCCCGTGTTGAACCCCTTCGCCTCCATCGCCCGGCGCTGGACGCCCACACCCCGGGTGCTCCGGCGCGCGGCGCTCGCCGCCGTCGTCATGAGCGTGGTCATCGTCGTCACCGGCGGGGCCGTCCGGCTCACCGGCTCCGGCCTGGGCTGCGACACGTGGCCCAAGTGCACCGACGACAGCCTGATCGTCACGTCGGCCCAGGGCTTCCACGGCGCGATCGAGTTCGGCAACCGGATGCTCACCTACGTGCTGTGCGCGGCGGTGGGCTGGGCGATCCTGGCGGCCCGTTCGGCCAAGCCGTGGCGGCGCTCGCTGACGAAGCTCGGCTGGACGCAGTTCTTCGTCGTCATGGGCAACGCGGTGCTGGGCGGCATCACCGTCTGGCTGGGGCTCAACCCCTACAGCGTGGCGGCGCACTTCCTGCTCGCCACCTCCCTCATCACCGTCACGACGGTCACCTGGGTGCGCGCCGGCGAGGGCGACGGCGCCCCGCGGCCGCGCGTGCCGGGCCCGGTGCGCAAGCTGGGCTGGGCCCTGGCGGGCACGTCCTTCGTGTTGATCGCCGCGGGCACCGTGGTGACGGGCTCCGGCCCGCACGCCGGTGACAGCAGCGACGTGCCGCGGATGCCCTTCGACTGGGCCACCACCGCCCACGTGCACGCCATCGCCGCCTGGCTGGTGTGCGCGCTGGCCGTGGCGATGTGGCTGGTGCTGAAGGTGGTCGACGCCCCGGACGACACCCGGGCGCGCGCCCGCGACCTGCTGGTGGTGCTGCTGGCCCAGGGCGCGATCGGGTACGTGCAGTTCTTCACGAAGCTGCCCGAGGTGCTGGTGGCCGCGCACATGCTGGGCTCGTGCCTGGTGTGGATCGCGGTGCTGCGGGTGGTCCTGGGCCTGCGCGAGCGGCCGGTGGCCACCGCGGGCATCCCCGCGCAGAGCGACCCGGCGCTGTCCGCGGCCCACTGACCGGGCCCCGCCCGGCGGGGACCCGCTGACCGGGGACCCGCCGACCGGAGGCCCGCCGGCCGGCGGCCCGCCCCGCGGGTCAGCCGCCGCCCGCCAGCCCGTACACGCGCCGGGCGTTGCCCGCCGCGATCATCCCGGCGACCCGCTCCGCGTCCCGTAGGGACCAGGCCCCGTCGCCCACCCAGCCGCCCAGGACCCGGGCCAGCGCGTCGCCGAACACGCGCGCGCCGACCACGTGCAGTTCCGGCAGCGCCCGGCCCCCGCTGGAGAACAGCAGCTTGCCGAAGGGCGCGAGTTCGAGGAACTCCGCCAGGACCTCGGCCGCCCGCGCACCGGTGTGCGCGAGGGCCGGGCCGAGGTCGGCGTACACGTGCGGGAAGGCGCCGGCCAGATGCGCCGCGTGCCGGTGGTACGGGTACCCGTGTAGCAGTACGACGTCGGTACCGAGCCCGGCGGTGGCACGGACGAAGTCCGTCAGCAGGGCCGGATCGGTGCGGTCGATGCGGCGGCGCGGGTCCCCGGGCCCGGCGTGCAGTTGCAGCGGCAGCCCGGTGGCCACCGCGCTCCACAGCAGGTGCCGCAGCAGTACGGGATCCACGCCGCCCCCGCCTTCGCGGGGCCCGACGGCCGTGCTGGGCGTCGCCGCCCGCGCCAGGGCCCGGGACTCCAGCCAACGGGCCGCCGCCCCGCGCACCTCACCGGGACCCGGCGGGTCGGGCGCGAAGGCGAGCGCCGCGCCGGCGCCGGCCACGGACGTGAAGGCCACGGCGGAGGCGGCCGCCCCGTGGACGGCCCCGGCGAGCTGGGCGAGGAAGGTCTCGACGGTCCCGGAGGTATCGGCGACCCGGCCGGCCAGCAGTTCGAGGCGGACGATCTCGTGGGCCTCGGCGGCCCCGGCCGCGGCCAGCTCGCCGGGGGCGGTGAGGTCGCCGGGCAGTCCGGTGTCGACCAGGTACGTGGTGATCCCGGAGCCCCGCAGCAGCCGGCGGCCGGACTCGACGACGCCGAGCTCGCGGCGCCGGGCGAGGTAGCGGGCCGGGGCGCAGTGCGGTTCGAGGCCCAGCAGGGGCGGGCACCAGCGCCGTACGGCGAAGCCGGTCTGGGTGTCGAAGAAGGTGGTGCCGGGGGCGGGCGGGCCCGCGGCGCGCCCCAGATGGGCCTCGAAGGTGCCGAGGCCGAGCTCCGTGCGGAGCACCCCGTGGCAGTACTGGTCCACCAGGGACGGCGTGTCGATCATCCGGGCATCCCGTTGCGGACGTCGGGAATCCCGCCGGGACGGTCCGGCGGAATGTGCTTCCACACGTCCTAACGGGTGACGGGCGCGTCAGGTGTTGCTGCCGCGCGCGACCGTACCGTCGTTCGAAGGGTCTCGGGCAGCGCCGCCGGGGCTCCGCGGCAGGGGTGCCGGAGGCCCGGGGCGGGGTGCCGGAGGGGTCAGGAAGGGCTGCCGAGCTGGATGCCGGCCATCCGCTTCCACTCGTACGGGCCGGTCTTCACCTTGGCGGCGAATTCGCCGTCGAAGTCCTCGTGCAGGGTCAGTCCGGCCTTCTCGGCGGCCAGCTGCGCGACGTCGTGGCTGGGGGCCACCAGGTCGCCCCAGCCGCCGTCCTCGCCGACGAGCACGATGCGGGTGCCCATCTGGCCGATGTAGGCGAGCTGCCCCTCGGCGCCGCCGTGCTGCTTGGAGAAGTCGCCGATCCGCTTCGCGAGCTTCGCCGCCGTGCGCTCCTGCTTGGTGTCTGCCATGACTCGATGCTACCGGCGGGTAATCACGGGAGGAAGGGGGCGCGGCGCGGGACGGAGGTCACACCGCCCGCGCCCGCGACCACGGCGTCAGCGCAGGAACGGGTCCACGGCCACGGCCACGAAGAGCAGCGACACGTAGGTGATGGACCAGTGGAAGAGGCGCATCTCCTTGAGCTTGCCGCCCGTCACACCGGACTTGGCGCGGGCCTGGAGGGCGTGCGCCTCCCACAGCCACCAGCCGCCGGCCGCCAGCGCCACGGCGGTGTAGAACCAGCCGGTGTAGCCGAGCGGGGTGAGCAGCAGCGAGACGGCGACCATCACCCAGCTGTAGACGACGATCTGGCGGGCCACCACCTGGTTCGAGGCGACGACCGGGAGCATCGGTACGCCCACCCGGGCGTAGTCCTCCTTCACCTTCATGGACAGCGGCCAGTAGTGCGGCGGCGTCCAGAAGAAGATGACGAGGAAGAGGATGACCGCGGCCCAGGACATCGAATTGGTGACCGAGGACCAGCCGATGAGCACCGGCATGCAGCCGGCGATGCCGCCCCAGACGATGTTCTGTGCGGTACGGCGCTTGAGGATCATCGTGTAGACGACGACGTAGAAGAGGAGCGCACCGAGCGACAGGGCGGCCGACAGCCAGTTGACGAGCAGGCCGAACCACAGGGTCGACACCACGGCCAGGACGAGGCCGAAGACCAGGCCCTCGCGCGGGCTGACCATGCCGGTCACCAGCGGCCGCTGCGACGTGCGGTCCATCAGCGCGTCGATGTCGCGGTCGATGTACATGTTGAGCGCGTTCGCACCGCCCGCCGACAGGTAACCGCCGAGGCAGGTCGCCAGAACCAGCCACAGTGAGGGCACGCCCTGCTCGGCCAGGAACATCACCGGCACTGTGGTGATCAGCAGAAGTTCGATGATCCGCGGCTTGGTCAAAGCCACGAAACCCATGGCCCGGGCCCCGAACGGCCGGTGACCGGGGCTCGTCCCGAGCACCCCCGCTGGACGGGATTCGACGGCCGTCACGCACACCCCTGACAGAGACTCCCAGCAAGCTTTCGGGCGTGAATGCCCCGTAAAGACTTGCGCGTACCACGCCACTGTAGACGTTGCCCATACGTGGCCCTGCGCGGGGGTCGGCTCGTGTTGGACCGACCGGATCACACGTACGGGTGTGATCTCGGGGGTGCGCCGACC
Organism: Streptomyces sp. NPDC093225; assembly: GCF_044753805.1. NCBI lineage: Bacteria > Bacillati > Actinomycetota > Actinomycetes > Kitasatosporales > Streptomycetaceae > Streptomyces > Streptomyces sp. NPDC093225. The sequence continues at coordinate 24,642 of NZ_JBIVNX010000053.1, read as the reverse complement.
CCGCGATCCGACCCGGACGGGCGGTGGGCACTCGAATAGCCGCACGCCCCGTCGACGGTAGGCTCGGAAACACAACCGGTGCGCGTTTGGCCACCGGGAGACCGGTGACCTTCGTCACCGGGATTCGACATGTGGAGAGGAGCCCTGACCCAGGGTGAGCACCAAGCCGACCACCACAGAGCTCGACTGGACCGAGTTGGACCAGCGGGCCGTTGACACCGCCCGCATCCTGGCCGCGGATGCCGTACAAAAGGTCGGCAACGGCCACCCGGGTACGGCGATGAGCCTGGCACCCGCCGCCTATCTCCTGTTCCAGAAGGTCATGCGCCACGACCCCGCCGACCCCGAGTGGGTCGGCCGCGACCGCTTCGTGCTGTCCGCGGGCCACTCCTCGCTGACCCTCTACACCCAGCTCTACCTGGCCGGCTTCGGTCTGGAGCTGGACGACCTGAAGTCGTTCCGCACCTGGGGCTCCAAGACCCCGGGCCACCCGGAGTACGGACACACCAAGGGCGTCGAGACCACCACCGGCCCGCTGGGCCAGGGTGTCGCCAACGCGGTGGGCATGGCCATGGCCGCCCGCTACGAGCGCGGCCTGTTCGACCCGGAGGCCGCCCCGGGCACCTCTCCCTTCGACCACATGGTCTACGCCATCGCCGGCGACGGCTGCCTCCAGGAGGGCATCTCCTCCGAGGCCTCCTCGCTGGCCGGCCACCAGAAGCTGGGCAACCTGGTCCTGCTCTGGGACGACAACCACATCTCCATCGAGGGCGACACCGAGACCGCGGTCTCCGAGGACACCCTCAAGCGCTACGAGGCCTACGGCTGGCACGTCCAGCGCGTCGCGCAGCAGGAGAACGGCGACCTCGACCCCAAGGCCCTGTACGCGGCCCTGGAGGCCGCCAAGGCCGAGACCGGGCGCCCGTCCTTCATCGCGGCCCGCTCGATCATCGCCTGGCCGGCCCCGCACGCCCAGAACACCGAGGCCGCCCACGGATCGGCGCTGGGCGACGACGAGGTCGCCGCCACCAAGCGCGTCCTGGGCTTCGACCCCGAGCAGACCTTCGAGGTCTCCGACGAGGTCATCTCGCACACCCGCAAGGCCCTCGACCGCGGCCGCGAGGTGCGCGCCGAGTGGGAGAAGGAGCTCGCCGCCTGGCGCACCGCCAACCCGGAGCGCGCCGCCGAGTTCGACCGCATCCAGGCCAACGAGCTGCCCGCGGGCTGGGAGGACAAGCTCCCGGTCTTCGAGCCCGGCACCGGTGTCGCCACCCGCGCCGCCTCCGGCAAGGTGCTCCAGGCGCTCGGCTCGGTCATCCCGGAGCTGTGGGGCGGCTCGGCCGACCTGGCCGGCTCCAACAACACCACCATCGACAAGAACTCCTCGTTCCTGCCGGAGGGCAACCCGCTGCCGGAGGCCGACCCGTACGGCCGCACCATCCACTTCGGCATCCGCGAGCACGCCATGGCCGCGGAGATGAACGGCATCGCGCTGCACGGCCACACCCGCATCTACGGCGGCACCTTCCTGGTGTTCTCCGACTACATGCGCAACGCCGTGCGTCTGTCCGCCCTGATGCACCTGCCGGTGACGTACGTGTGGACGCACGACTCCATCGGCCTGGGCGAGGACGGCCCGACCCACCAGCCGGTCGAGCACCTGGCCTCGCTGCGCGCCATCCCGGGCCTGGCCGTGGTCCGCCCGGCCGACGCCAACGAGACCGCCATCGCCTGGCGCGAGATCCTCAAGCGCCACACCAAGGTCTTCGGCAAGGGCACCCCGCACGGCCTGGCGCTCACCCGCCAGGGCGTGCCGACCTACGAGCGCAACGAGGACGCGGCCAAGGGCGGCTACGTGCTCTTCGACGCCGAAGGCGGCGACGCGCAGGTCGTGCTGATCGGCACCGGCTCCGAGGTCCAGCTGGCCGTGGCCGCCCGCGAGGCGCTGCAGGCCGAGGGCATCCCGGCCCGGGTCGTGTCGATGCCCTCCGTGGAGTGGTTCGAGGAGCAGGACCAGGAGTACAAGGACAGCGTCCTGCCGCCGTCGGTCAAGGCCCGCGTCGCGGTCGAGGCCGGCATCGGCCTGACCTGGCACCGCTACGTCGGCGACGCCGGCCGGATCGTGTCGCTGGAGCACTTCGGCGCCTCGGCCGACGCGAAGGTGCTGTTCCGCGAGTTCGGGTTCACCCCGGAGGCCGTGACCGCCGCCGCCAAGGAATCGATCGCCGCCGCCGCGCGCTGACGCAGGCACCGGCACCAGAGGAGATGCAATTCCCATGACAGACGCACTCAAGCGCCTCTCGGACGAGGGCGTGGCGATCTGGCTGGACGACCTGTCGCGCAAGCGCATCACGTCCGGCAACCTGGCCGAGCTCATCGACCAGAGCCACGTCGTCGGTGTGACGACCAACCCGTCGATCTTCCAGAAGGCGATCAGCAGCGGCGACGGCTACGAGCAGCAGCTGAAGGACCTGGCGGCCCGCAAGGTCACCGTCGACGAGGCCATTCGCATGATCACCACGGCGGACGTCCGCGACGCCGCCGACATCCTGCGCCCGGTCTACGACGCGACCGACGGCCAGGACGGCCGGGTCTCCATCGAGGTCGACCCCCGCCTGGCGCACAACACCGGCGCGACCGTCGCCGAGGCCAAGCAGCTGGCCTGGCTGGTGGACCGCCCGAACACGCTCATCAAGATCCCGGCGACCAAGGCCGGCCTGCCGGCGATCACCGAGGTCATCGGCCTCGGCATCAGCGTCAACGTGACGCTGATCTTCTCGCTGGAGCGCTACCGCGAGGTCATGGACGCGTACCTGGCGGGCCTGGAGAAGGCCAAGGAGCGCGGGCTGGACCTGTCGAAGATCCACTCGGTCGCCTCGTTCTTCGTCTCCCGCGTGGACTCCGAGATCGACAAGCGCCTGGACAAGGTCGGCACCGACGAGGCCAAGGCCCTCAAGGGCAAGGCGGCCCTCGCCAACGCCCGCCTGGCCTACCAGGCGTACGAGGAGGTCTTCTCCTCCGACCGCTGGGCCGCCCTGGACCGCGCCCACGCCAACAAGCAGCGCCCGCTGTGGGCCTCGACCGGCGTCAAGGACCCGGCGTACAAGGACACCCTGTACGTCGTGGACCTGGTCGCCCCGGGCACGGTCAACACCATGCCCGAGGCCACCCTGGAGGCCACGGCCGACCACGGCGAGGTCACCGGCGACACCGTCCGCGGCACCTACGACCAGGCCCGCGCCGAGCTCGACGCGGTCGCGGCCCTGGGCATCTCGTACGACGATGTTGTCCAGCTGCTCGAGGACGAGGGCGTCGAGAAGTTCGAGGCGTCCTGGAACGACCTGCTCAAGTCGACCGAGGCGGAGCTGAACAAGCTCGCCCCCACGGAGGCCTGAAAACCTTGTCTGTAAACGGAGCGAACCCGCTTCGTGACGCACAGGACCGGCGGCTCCCGCGGATCGCGGGGCCGTCCGGCCTGGTCATCTTCGGCGTTACGGGCGACCTCTCGCGCAAGAAGCTGATGCCCGCCGTCTACGACCTCGCGAACCGGGGTCTGCTGCCGCCGGGCTTCTCCCTGATCGGCTTCGCCCGCCGCGAGTGGGAGCACGAGGACTTCGCGCAGGTGGTGCACGACGCGGTCAAGGAGCACTCGCGGACGCCCTTCCGCGAGGAGGTCTGGCAGCAGCTGGTGCAGGGCTGCCGTTTCGTCCAGGGCGACTTCGACGACGACGCCGCGTTCGAGACGCTCGCGTCGACCATCGAGGAGCTCGACAAGGCCCAGGGCACGGGCGGCAACTTCGCCTTCTACCTGTCGGTCCCGCCGAAGTTCTTCCCGAAGGTGGTCCAGCAGCTCAAGGAGCACGGGCTCGCCCAGAAGGACGGCTCGTGGCGACGTGCCGTCATCGAGAAGCCGTTCGGCCACGACCTGGCCAGCGCACAGGAGCTCAACAAGATCGTCCACGAGGTCTTCCCCCGGGACGAGGTCTTCCGCATCGACCACTACCTCGGCAAGGAGACCGTCCAGAACATCCTGGCGCTCCGCTTCGCCAACACGATGTTCGAGCCGATCTGGAACCGGTCGTACGTCGACCACGTGCAGATCACCATGGCCGAGGACATCGGCATCGGCGGCCGCGCCGGGTACTACGACGGCATCGGCGCCGCCCGTGACGTCATCCAGAACCACCTGCTCCAGCTGCTCGCGCTGACCGCGATGGAGGAGCCCGGCTCCTTCCACCCCAAGGCGCTGGTGGCCGAGAAGCTGAAGGTCCTCAGCGCCGTCGAGGTGCCCGAGGACCTGGGCAAGCACACCGTGCGCGCCCAGTACACCTCCGCCTGGCAGGGCGGCGAGAAGGTCGTCGGCTACCTCGAAGAGGACGGGATCAACCCCGCGTCGAAGACCGACACCTACGCCGCCATCCGCCTGGAGATCAACAACCGCCGCTGGGCGGGCGTGCCGTTCTACCTGCGCACCGGCAAGCGGCTGGGCCGCCGCGTCACCGAGATCGCGGTGGTCTTCAAGCGCGCCCCGTACCTGCCGTTCGAATCCGGCGCGACCGAGGAGCTGGGGCAGAACGCCCTGGTCATCCGCGTGCAGCCGGACGAGGGCGTCACGGTGCGGTTCGGCTCCAAGGTGCCCGGCACCTCCATGGAGGTCCGGGACGTCACGATGGACTTCGCCTACGGCGAGTCCTTCACGGAGTCCAGCCCCGAGGCGTACGAGCGCCTGATCCTCGACGTCCTGCTCGGTGACGCGAACCTGTTCCCGCGCCACCAGGAGGTCGAGCTGTCCTGGAACATCCTCGACCCGATCGAGCAGTACTGGGACGCGCACGGCAAGCCGGCCACCTACCCGGCGGGCACGTGGGGTCCCGTCGAGGCCGACGAGATGCTCGCACGAGACGGACGGAGCTGGCGCCGGCCATGAAGATCGATCTCACGGAGACCACCTCCAGCAAGATCAACGCCGCGCTGGTGCAGGCGCGCCGGGACATCGGCACGCCTGCCATCGGCATGGTGCTCACCCTCGTCATCGTCACCGACGAGGAGAACGCCTACGACGCGCTGAAGTCCGCCAAGGACGCCTCCCACGAGCACCCCTCGCGGATCATCGTGGTCATCAAGCGCGCCACCCGCTCCCCCCGCAACCGCCGCGACACGCGGCTGGACGCGGAGCTGCGGGTGGGTGCCGACTCCGGCACCGGCGAGACGGTCGTCCTGCGCCTGCACGGGGAGCTGACGGGCCACGCCCAGTCGGTGGTCCTGCCGCTCCTGCTGCCGGACGCCCCCGTCGTGGTGTGGTGGCCCGACAGCGCGCCGTCGGACGTGGCCGGCGACCCGCTGGGCGCGCTCGCCCAGCGCCGCATCGTCGACACGTACGCCGCCGAGGACCCGTACGCGGAGCTGGCCGCCCGTGCCGGGACGTACGCCCCCGGTGACACGGACCTGTCGTGGACCCGGATCACCCCGTGGCGCTCGATGCTGGCGGCCGCGCTCGACCAGCAGACGGTCACCGTCACCGGTGCGACCGTCGAGGGCGAGGACGACAACCCCAGCTGCGAGCTGCTGGCCATGTGGCTGGCGGACCGTCTGGACGTCCCGGTGCGCCGGACCCGCTCGACGGGCCCGGGCCTGACCGCGGTGCGGCTGGAGAGCGCCGGCGGCACGATAGTCCTCGACCGGGCCGACGGCTCGCTGGCGACGCTGTGCATGCCGGGGCAGCCGGACCGCGCGGTGGCGCTCAAGCGCCGTGACACCGCCGAGCTGCTGGCCGAGGAGCTGCGGCGACTGGACCCGGACAACACCTTCGAGTCCTCGCTGAAGTTCGGCGTCGAGCGGCTGGAGGCGCAGGGCGCGGCGGCCGACCGCTCCGCGCAGGGCGCCGGGGCCGCGGACGCTCCGGCCGACGTGGCCGACACGGCCGACACGGCGGCGGGCGCGGTCGAGGCCGAGGCCACCGAGCCCGGTGGGACCGAGGCCGGTGGCGAGCCCGTTCCGGCCGGGAAGGCCGCCCCGAAGGCCGGGCCGTCGAAGAAGGCCCCGGCCAAGAAGGCGGTGGCCTCGTGAGCACCCCCCAGGTGGTCGTGCACCGTGACAAGGAGCTGATGGCCCAGGCCGCGGCCGCGCGCCTGATCACCAGGATCGTGGACGCCCAGGCCGCCCGCGGCTCCGCCTCCGTGGTCCTCACGGGCGGGCGCAACGGCAACGGCCTGCTGGCCGCCCTCGCCGCCGCCCCCGCCCGGGACGCGGTGGACTGGTCGCGGATCGACCTCTGGTGGGGCGACGAGCGGTACGTCCCGGCCGACGACCCGGAGCGCAACCACGTCCAGGCCCGCGAGGCGCTGCTGGACGCGGTCCCGGTCGACCCGGCCCGGGTGCACGCGATGCCCGCGCTGGACGGCCCGTACGGCGCGGACGTGGACGCGGCGGCCGCCGCGTACGCCGACGAGCTGGCCCGGGCGGCCCGCCCGGAGGACCACGGCCCGGTGCCGCGGTTCGACGTGCTGATGCTCGGCGTGGGGCCGGACACCCACGTGGCCTCGCTCTTCCCGGAGCTGCCGGGCGTGCGCGAGCAGGCCCGTACGGTCATCGGCGTGCACGGCGCGCCGAAGCCGCCGCCGACCCGCATCTCGCTGACCCTCCCGGCCATCCGGGCGGCCCGCGAGGTGTGGCTGCTGGCCGCGGGTGAGGACAAGGCCGGCGCGGTCGCCATCGCACTGGGCGGCGCGGGCGAGGTCCAGGCCCCGGCCGCGGGCGCCTACGGCCACGTGCGCACGCTGTGGCTGCTCGACCGGGCCGCGGCGGCGAAGCTCCCGCCGGCGCTGTATCCGCCGGCGTCGGCGTAGCCGCCGTACCGCGTACGACGAAGGGCCCCGCTCTCCTGCGAGAGCGGGGCCCTTCTCGATCCGGTCAGCTGCGGCCGCGCAGCTCGCGGTAGGTGGCGACCAGGGCCCGGGTGGAGGCGTCCAGACCGCCGACCTCCGCGTCACCGGTCAGCGCCGGCTCGATCCGCTTGGCCAGGACCTTGCCGAGCTCCACGCCCCACTGGTCGAAGGAGTCGATGTTCCAGACCGCGCCCTGGACGAACACCTTGTGCTCGTAGAGGGCGATCAGCTGGCCGAGCACGGACGGCGTCAGCGAGGACGCGAGGACCGTGGTCGTCGGGTGGTTGCCGCGGAAGGTCTTGTGCGGGACCAGCGGCTCGGCGACGCCCTCCGCCCGCACCTCCTCCGGGGTCTTGCCGAAGGCCAGCGCCTGCGTCTGGGCGAAGAAGTTGGCCATCAGCAGGTCGTGCTGGGCGGCCAGGGCCGGCGGCAGCACCCCGACCGGCTCGGCGAAGCCGATGAAGTCCGCCGGGATCACCTTCGTGCCCTGGTGGATCAACTGGTAGTAGGCGTGCTGGCCGTTGGTGCCGGGAGTGCCCCAGACCACCGGGCCGGTCTGCCACTCCACCGGGTTGCCGTCCCGGTCCACCGACTTGCCGTTGGACTCCATGTCCAACTGCTGCAGGTAGGCGGTGAACTTGGAGAGGTAGTGCGAGTACGGGAGCACCGCGTGCGACTGCGCGTCGAAGAAGCTGCCGTACCAGATGCCCAGCAGACCCATCAGCAGCGGCGCGTTCTGCTCCGCCGGCGCCGTCCTGAAGTGCTCGTCCACCAGCCGGAATCCGGCCAGCATCTCGCGGAAGCGGTCCGGGCCGATGGCGATCATCAGGGAGAGGCCGATGGCCGAGTCGTACGAGTAGCGGCCGCCGACCCAGTCCCAGAACTCGAACATGTTGGCCGTGTCGATGCCGAACGCGGCGACCTTCTCGGCGTTGGTGGAGAGCGCCACGAAGTGCTTGGCGACGGCCTCTTCGGCGCCGAGGCCCTCCAGCAGCCAGGTCCGGGCGGACGTGGCGTTGGTGACGGTCTCGATGGTCGTGAAGGTCTTGGACGCGACGATGAACAGCGTCTCGGCCGGGTCCAGGCCGTGCACGGCCTCGTAGAGGTCCGCACCGTCGACGTTGGAGACGAAACGGACCGTCAGGTCGCGGTCGGTGAAGGTGCGCAGCACCTCGTACGCCATCGCCGGACCGAGGTCGGATCCGCCGATGCCGATGTTGACGACGTTGCGGATGCGCCGGCCGGTGTGGCCCGTCCACTCCCCCGAGCGGACCCGCTCGGCGAAGGCCGCCATCTTGTCGAGCACCGCGTGGACGGCGGGGACGACGTTCTCCCCGTCGACCTCGACCACCGCGTCCACGGGCGCGCGCAGGGCGGTGTGCAGGACCGCCCGCCCCTCGGTGGTGTTGATCTTCTCGCCGCGGAACATCGCGTCCCGCAGTTCCGTCACGCCGGTCGCGGCGGCCAGATCGCGCAGCAGGCCCAGCGTCTCGTCGGTCACCAGGTGCTTCGAGTAGTCGATGTGCAGGTCGCCGACGCGCAGCGTGTACCCGGTGCCGCGGCCCGGGTCCGCGGCGAAGAGTTCCCTCAGGTGAGTGTCTGCGAACTGCTCCCGGTGCTTGGCCAGCGCGGCCCATTCGGGGATCCGGTTCAGCTTTGCCTTCGTCTCGGACATCAACCCACTTCTTCCGTCCTGTCGTGCCCCGCCACCCCCCAACCTAAAGGATCAGGACGCCCGTACCGGACACAAACGGGCCCGGCCCGCGGGAGAGGTGCCTCCCGCGGGCCGGGCCCGGAAGTCATGCGGTGTACCGCGGCTCAGATCTCGCCCCGCAGCTTGGCGAGCGCCTCCGCGAGGATGGCCTCGCCGTCGGCGTCCGTACGCCGCTCGCGCACGTACGCGAGGTGGGTCTTGTACGGCTCGGTCCGCGGCGGGGCCGGGGGGTTGTCCCGGTCCTGACCGGCCGGGAAGCCGCAACGCGGGCAGTCCCAGGTGTCCGGTACCTGCGCGTCGCTCGCGAAGCTCGGCTGCGTCTCGTGCCCGTTCGAGCACCAGAAGGAGATGCGCAGGCGCGGCGCGGACTCGCCGCGCTCGGCCTCACCCATCGGCCCCGCTCCGACCCGGCTTCCACGGATCGCGTTGCCACTTGCCACGGTCGTAACTCCCTGCGTAATGGTGCCGCGTTCGCGTCGTCATTGTCCGCCGCGGGCGCCCCAGTGTACGGAACTCCCAACGCGCGTCCAATGGCCGGAGTTACTTCTCGGTCAGCTGTCGAGCTTCAGCACCAGACCAAGTGCGACAATGCACGCGAACCAGCACGTGCCGACCACGATGGTGATGCGGTCCAGGTTGCGCTCCGCCACCGAGGAGCCGCCGACGGAGGACTGCATGCCGCCGCCGAACATGTCGGAGAGGCCGCCGCCCTTGCCCTTGTGCATCAGCACCAGCAGCATCAGCAGCAGGCTGAAGACGATCAGGGCGATCGAGAACCCCATAATCACGGCTGGATCCTACTTTCCTGGTAAATCGAGGCCTGGCTGCCGCCCTGAGTGGGGCGAGGCGGGGGCCAGTGGCTGCTGATTCAGCCCCCTGGCCCCCGCAAGAGTACGACGGATCCGCCCTACCGCCTACTCACCGCCGTGATCGCGGCGAGCGGCACGGGATCACTGGTCGCGGAACCGGACGATCTTCACGAACTCGTCCGCGTCCAGGGACGCTCCACCGACGAGGGCGCCGTCCACGTCGGGCTGGGCCATGATCGCGGCGATGTTGCCAGCCTTGACGGAGCCGCCGTACTGGATGCGGACCTTGTCGGCCACGTCCTGCGAGTACAGCTCGGCCAGGCGGCCGCGGATGGCCCCGCAGACCTCCTGGGCGTCCTCGGGGGTGGCGACCTCGCCGGTGCCGATGGCCCACACCGGCTCGTACGCGATCACGACGGTCTCGGCCTGGTCGGCCGGGACGTCCTTGAGGCCCCCGTCGACCTGCGCCAGCGTGTGCGCGACCTGGTTGCCCGCCTTGCGGACGTCCAGGCCCTCGCCGACGCACAGGATCGGGGTGATCCCGTGCGCGAAGGCGGCCTTGACCTTGGCGTTGCACAGCTCGTCGGACTCGCCGTGGTACTGGCGGCGCTCGCTGTGGCCGACGGCCACGTACGTGCACTTCAGCTTCGACAGCATGAGGCCGGAGATCTCGCCGGTGTAGGCGCCGGACTCCTGCGCCGAGATGTCCTGGGCGCCGTACTTGATCTTCAGCTTGTCGCCGTCGACCAGGGTCTGGACGGAGCGCAGGTCGGTGAAGGGCGGGAGCACCGCCACCTCGACCGCGTCGTAGTCCTTGTCGGCGAGGGCGAAGGCGAGCTTCTGGACGTGGGCGATGGCCTCGAGGTGGTTGAGGTTCATCTTCCAGTTGCCCGCCATCAGCGGGGTACGAGAGGTCACGGGTCAGCCTTCCAGTGCTGCGATGCCGGGGAGGGACTTGCCCTCGAGGTACTCCAGGCTGGCGCCGCCGCCCGTGGAGATGTGCCCGAAGGCGTTCTCGTCGAAGCCGAGCAGGCGCACGGCCGCGGCCGAGTCGCCGCCGCCGACGACGGTGAAGGCCTCGCTGTCGACCAGGGCCTGCGCGACGGCGCGCGTGCCGTTCGCGTAGTCGGGGTGCTCGAAGACGCCCACCGGGCCGTTCCAGAAGACGGTCGCGGCATCGGCGATCTTCGACGCGTACAGCTCGCGCGTCTTGGGGCCGATGTCCAGGCCCTCCTTGTCGGCGGGGATCTTGTCCGCGTCGACGGTCTCGAAGTCGGCCGGGGTCTTGCCCTTGAGGTCGGGGAACTCCGTGGAGACGAGGACGTCGACCGGGAGGACCAGCTCGACGCCGGTCGCCTCGGCCCGCTCCATGTATTCGGTGACCTTCTCCACCTGGTCCTTCTGGAGCAGGGAGATGCCGACCTCGTAGCCCTTGGCGTACAGGAAGGTGTACGCCATGCCGCCGCCGATGAGGATGCGGTCGGCCTTGCCGAGCAGCTCGTCGATGACGGCGAGCTTGTCGGAGACCTTGGCGCCGCCGAGGACGACCACGTAGGGGCGCTCGACCTCGGCGGTGAGCTTCTTGAGGACGCCGACCTCGGTGGCGATGAGGGAGCCGGCCGCGTGCGGCAGGCGGGCCGGGAGGTCGAACACCGAGGCGTGCTTGCGGTGCACCGCGCCGAAACCGTCGCCGACGTAGACGTCGGCGAGCTCGGCGAGCTGGTCGGCGAAGGCGCCGCGCTCGGCGTCGTCCTTGCTGGTCTCTCCGGGGTTGAAGCGGAGGTTCTCGATGACGGCGACCTGGCCGTCGGCGAGGGCGGCGACGGTCTCCTTGGCGGAGGAGCCGACGGTGTCGGTGGCGAACGCGACGTCCTGGCCCAGCAGTTCGCCCAGGCGGCGGGCGGCCGGGGCGAGGGAGAAGGCCGGGTCCGGGGCGCCCTTGGGGCGGCCCAGGTGGGAGGCCACGACCACGCGGGCGCCGGCCTCGGCGAGCTTCGCGATGGTCGGCTGGACGGCGCGGATGCGGCCGTCGTCCGTGATCTCGGTGCCGGCGAGCGGCACGTTGAGGTCGGCGCGGACGAAGACCCGCTTGCCGGAGACGCCCTCGGCGAGAAGTTCGTCGATCGTCTTCATGCTGTTTATGACTCCTTTGGCGCCCGTGCGGGGCGAAGAACGACAGGAAAACTACAGGGTCCGAGCGGCGCCTCGTCGCGCCACCCGGACCCTGTGCTTCACATCGTGGTGTTCCTAGCCCTGGCTCAGAGCTGGCCGCCGACGAAGACCGTCAGGTCCACGAGGCGGTTGGAGTAGCCCCACTCGTTGTCGTACCAGCCGACGACCTTGACCTGCTTGCCCTGGACCATGGTCAGGGAGGAGTCGAAGGTGCAGGAGGCCGGCCAGTTCACGATGTCGGAGGAGACGATCGCGTCCTCGGTGTAGTCGAGCACGCCCTTCAGCTGGCCCTCGGCGGCCTTCTGGAAGGCCGCGTTGATCTCGTCCTTGGTGACCTCGCGGTCGAGCTCGAGGACGAGGTCGGTGACCGAACCGGTCGGGACCGGGACGCGCATCGCGATGCCGTCGAGCTTGCCCTTGAGCTGCGGCAGGACCAGGGCGGTGGCCTTCGCGGCACCCGTCGAGGTCGGGATGATGTTCTCGGCGGCGGCGCGGGCGCGGCGCAGGTCCTTGTGCGGGAAGTCGAGGATGCGCTGGTCGTTGGTGTAGGCGTGGACCGTGGTCATCATGCCCTTGACGATGCCGAAGTTCTCGTCGAGGACCTTGGCCATCGGCGCCACGCAGTTCGTGGTGCAGGAGGCGTTGGAGATGACGTGGTGGTTGGCCGCGTCGTACTTGTCCTGGTTGACGCCCATCACGATGGTGATGTCCTCGTCGCTGGCCGGGGCCGAGATGAGGACCTTCTTCGCGCCCGCGGCCAGGTGCTTGGCGGCGTCGGCCTTCTTCGTGAAGATGCCGGTCGACTCGATGACGATGTCCGCGCCCAGCTCGCCCCAGGGCAGGTTGGCCGGGTCCCGCTCGGCCATCGTCTTGAAGGTGTGACCGTTGACCGTGATGCTGTCGTCGGTGTGGCTGACCTCGCCCTTGAGGCGGCCCAGGATGGTGTCGTACTTCAGCAGGTGGACCAGAGTGGCGTTGTCCGTCAGGTCGTTGACACCGACGATCTCGATGTCCGCCCCCTGCTCCAGCATGGCCCGGAAGTAGTTACGGCCGATACGGCCAAAACCATTGATACCTACGCGGATCGTCACGAACCGATCTCCTCGTATGTGCGCCGGCCTGTCCACCGGCGAGCTTTATTTGGGATGTCCCCGACCGCTTCCGACCCTACCTCTCCGTGAGCCCTGGAGTGACATCGACGACGCTCCCGGATCGCCCCGAGTACGTGCCGAAACCCCCGCGGACCCGCGCCGGAGGCTCCGGCGCGGGCCGACGGGGACCCGAGGGCCCGTCACTCAGAGTCAGCGGTGGAGCGAGCGCAGAGCCGTACCGATGAGTACCGATCGGGCTCGCGCGTTCTGGAGGTGTTCCAGGCCGAAGCCGAGGAGCACCGTGTCACGGGTAGTGACCGAGGCGTAGGACTTGAACAGCTCGCCGGTCCGGGACCACGTGCCCGGAACCGAGGGGCTGCCGGCGGGTGCGCCCTGCGCGGTCCACGCCCCCAGGGAGCTCTCGAAGCCCTCGTCCTCGCGCTGCGCGCCCTTGACGACGAGGCGGGCCTCGTCGGCGAAGAGCCCGCGGCCGCCGCTGCCGCCGTCACTGACGTACGACAGCGCCAGCTCGACCTTCTTGCCCGCGTACGGGCTGAGGTCGAAGCCCACCTGCTTCCAACCCCCGGAGGAGCCGCTGAAGCTGTTCCACGCGCCGCTGGAGCCGGTGGCGGTGCAGCCGCCCGCCCCCAGGGTCAGGTAGTGGGCGAGGAACGGGTGGTCGTGGATGAAGAAGCCCTGCCCGCAGTCGGCGGGGACGTCCTTCTTGGTCAGCCCGGACGCCTCGGGAAGCGTGGTCCAGTCCTGGGCGCCGGTGGTGTGCGCCTCCAGCACGGCGTGGTCGTAGCCCGGCTCGGTGTCCCAGTTGAGGGCGAGCCTGAGCTGCGGCTGGTCGGCGGCGGCGACCCCGGTGAGGTCGACCGTGCGGACCAGGCGCCGCCAGACGTCGTCGTCGTGGACGGTCGACGCCATGCCGGAGCCCTTGTAGGGCGCGTACGGGTTCACGACCCCGGCGTACGAGCCGGCCTTCGCGCTGCGGAACTGCGGGAACCGGTCCGCCGGCAGGCTGTCGGAGGTGACCGTGAAGGCCCCGGCCCGGTCCAGCGGGTCGCCGGCGGCGGCGCCGAGCGGGCCGCGGGCGCCGAGCAGGGCGCCGGTGCCGGTGAAGCCGGTGGGACCGGCGGCGTCGGCGCGGCCGTAGGCGCCGAGGTAGTACTGGCTGAAGTCGTCGGTGACGGTGCGGCCCGCCTGGGTGTCGCCACCGGCCTTCGGGCCGGCCTCGACCAGCCGGCCGCCCTCGTTGAGGAAGTCCCGCAGCGCCATCTGCACGGCCCCGGCGGGCGCCTGGCCGGCCGTGTAGTGGACCGCGGCGCGGTAGTGGGACAGCACGCCCAGCGGGTGCGGCACGCCCTGCGCGGCGACGTCCCAGACGGTCGCCGAGCGGCCGCCGGCGCGCAGCGCGTCGACGTACTTGGCCGCCTGCTTGGCCTTGGCGCCCTCCTCGGCGATCACGAGGACGTCGGCGCGGGGCTGCCGGGCCACCGTGTAGCGGAAGCCCTTGCCGGTCACCTTGGTGCCGGCGGCGGTGCGGCCGGTGAACCAGACCTCGACCTCGTCACCGGGGCGGGCGCCCTCGACGGCGGCGCGGTACTGGTCGAAGCGGATGTTGTCGTCGCCTCCGTAGCGCTCGCCGCCCTTCCATGGGGCGAGCGCCTTGGTGTGCGTACGACCGCCGTTGACGCGGTAGTGGAGCGTCTTGGCGCGCAGCGACTTGCGCGCGGTGACGGCGACCTGCTGGGCGCCGCCGCGGGCGTACGAGACGGTGAACGGGTCCGCCGTGAAGGGGGCCGCGGTCCGCCCGACCACCGACACAGGCCGGTCGGGGTGGGCGGCGGTCTCGGCGACGGAGAGCGCGAACGGGACGTTCTTGGCGAACTCGCCCTGGATCAGCTTCTCGTCGTCCGGGAAGTTGAAGCCGGAGCGGCAGTCCTGCGCCTTCCAGCGGTCGTTCGGGTCGATGTCCGAGGCGGTCTGGCAGGTCGTCATCTCCGGGGTGAACATCATCATCCCGTTGACGTTGCCGGCCTGGCCGTCGGCCTCGCCGTTGGTCGTGTACAGCTCCGAGGAGACCTGCGGGTAGTAGCCGGGTACGGCCGGCTTCTCCGGCGTTCCGGCGAGCGCCTTGTAGAGCACGTCGTCCGGCGTGGGGGTGGCGACCTGCCAGCCCACGCCGTAGAGCAGCAGCTCGGCGGCCGAGTGGTAGTTGATGCCGAACTCGAAGCCGATGCGCTTCTCGAAGCGGTCGAGGGCGACGGTCTCGGGCTCGGAGGACGCCCGGGGGCCGCGGTAGGTCTCGCTGAAGGGGTTCGGGGAGGAACCCTCGTCGTCGTAGCCCCACTTGTAGGAGAAGTTCCGGTTGAGGTCGACGCCGTCGGCGGCGGTGATCTTCCCGTCGCCGTTGTTGTCGTGCAGGTTCTTGCGCCAGAGCCGCTCGCCGTCCTTGGCGTGCGTGTAGTCGTACCCGTCCGGGTTGGCGGAGAGCACGAACCACAGCTCGGTGGAGTCGACGATGGCCTTGACCCGCTTGTTCCGGCCGTAGTTGTCGAGGTAGTAGTGCAGCAGCCGCCGGGTCATCTCCGGGGTGATCCACTCGCGGGCGTGCTGGTTCGACATGTACAGCACGGCGGGCTTGGCGCCGTCCTTGGTCCGCCGGGCGTTCTTGGTGACCTTGACGGCGAGGATGTCCTTGCCCCGGACGGTCTTGCCGATGGAGACGACCTTGGCCAGACCCGGGTGGTCGCGGCCGGTCCGGACGATCTCCTCCTTGAGCCCGCCCCTGCCGCTGTACGGACGGAACA
This sequence comes from Streptomyces sp. NPDC093225, assembly GCF_044753805.1. NCBI lineage: Bacteria > Bacillati > Actinomycetota > Actinomycetes > Kitasatosporales > Streptomycetaceae > Streptomyces > Streptomyces sp. NPDC093225. The sequence goes on along the minus strand of NZ_JBIVNX010000053.1, from coordinate 9,156 downwards.
CCCCGTCGCCGGCGGTGGTGCGGGCGGCGCTCGGCGCGGACCGGCGCTCGGCGAGCCGGACGCCCTGGGCGCGCAGCTCGCGGGCCTGGGATCCGGTGAGGAAGAGCTCGACGCGGGTGGTGCCGTGCGCCGGGGCACGCTCCCCGAGCTCGTGTGCGTCCTGGCCGGCCCTGAGGACCAGCGGGACCTGTGCGCGGGTGATGTCGGCCTCGTAGACCCTCACCTCGTCGGCCGCGGCGGCGGTGCCGTCGGCCGTCGTGCCCGGCTGCGCCATGGCGGCGGGTACGGCTGCCATGGAACCGAGGATCAGCGCGCCGGTGGCGAGGATCGAGCTCGCTCTGCGCCTCATGCGCCCCCCTGCTGTCGTCGATCGGAAACGATCGGAAAGAGCATGTCGATCAGTTGGACATGCGGACGCAAGGCTTTCGGTGCCACGTGGCCATGTCAATAAGGCGTCCCGCTGTCCCAAGTGCCGTACGAGCGGGGGCCGCAGGGCCGGCCGCCCTTCGAACGCAGCGAGGAAGGGACCCCGCGGGCGGGGTCCCTTCCTCGCTGTCCGGGGTCAGCCGGCCAGGTTGTCGGCCATCTCCTCGGTCAGGTTGGACTCCGTGCCGGGGATGCCGAGGTCCTGCGCGCGCTTGTCGGCCATGGCCAGCAGGCGGCGGATCCGGCCGGCCACGGCGTCCTTGGTCAGCGGCGGGTCGGCCAGCGCGCCCAGCTCCTCCAGCGAGGCCTGCTTGTGCTCCATGCGCAGCCGGCCGGCGGCGGCGAGGTGCTCGGGCACCTCCTCGCCGAGGATCTCCAGCGCGCGCTGGACGCGGGCGCCGGCGGCCACGGCCGCGCGGGCCGAGCGGCGCAGGTTGGCGTCGTCGAAGTTGGCCAGCCGGTTGGCCGTGGCGCGGACCTCGCGGCGCATCCGCCGCTCCTCCCACGCCAGCACCGACTCGTGCGCGCCGAGCCGGGTCAGCAGGGCGCCGATCGCGTCGCCGTCGCGCACCACGACGCGGTCCACCCCGCGCACCTCGCGGGCCTTGGCCGCGATGGAGAGCCGGCGGGCGGCGCCGACCAGGGCCAGGGCCGCCTCGGGGCCCGGGCAGGTCACCTCCAGGGAGGAGGAGCGGCCGGGCTCGGTCAGCGAGCCGTGGGCGAGGAACGCGCCCCGCCAGGCGGCCTCGGCGTCGCAGGTGGCGCCGGAGACCACCTGCGGGGGCAGCCCGCGGATCGGGCGACCGCGGCCGTCGACCAGGCCGGTCTGGCGGGCCAGCTGGTCACCGCCGGCGACCACGCGGACCACGAAGCGGGAGCCGCGCCGCAGCCCGCCCGGGGCCATGACGATCAGCTCGGAGCTGTGCCCGAAGATCTCCAGGATGTCCTTCTTCAGCCGCCGCGCGGCGAAGCTGGTGTCGAGCTCGGCCTCGATCACGATGCGGCCGCTCACCAGGTGCAGCCCGCCCGCGAACCGGAGAATGGCCGAGACCTCCGCCTTCCTGCAGCAGGTGCGGGTGACGGGGAGACGGGAGATCTCGTCCTTCACCGCCGGCGTCATCGCCATGGGCCGATCCTTCCATGCATCCGGAAAATACGGTCGTACGCGGCCGCCAGCCGCTCCGGGTCGTGCTTCGGAGAGCCGTCGGTCCTGGCCACCGGCGCCAGCTCGACCGAGGCCCCGAACCGTTTGGCGGCGTCGGCGAGGGACTCGCGGTCGGGCACGGCGGCCTGGTCGGCCAGCACCACGTCCAGGGCGAGTTTAGGGGCGTGTCGGGCCAAAACCTCCAAATGACGCTGCGGAGAGAACCCATCCGTTTCCCCGGGCTGCGGAGCCAGGTTCAGCGACAGCACCCGCCGGGCCTTGGTCTCGGTCAGGGCGTCCAGCAGATCCGGCACCAGCAGGTGCGGAATGACCGACGAGAACCACGAGCCGGGGCCCAGCACCACCCAGTCGGCGTCGAGCACCGCCTCGACCGCCTCCGGCACGGCCGGCGGATCGGACGGGACCAGGTGCACCTCCTGCACCTCGCCGGGGGTCAGGGCCACGGTGGCCTGCCCCCGCACGGTGTCCACGTCGTGCGGCCGGGCCGGGTCGTGGCCCTTGACCAGCGCCTGGAGCTCCAGCGGCACCGCCGACATGGGCAGCACCCGGCCCTGGGCGCCGAGCAGCCGGCCGACCAGGTCGAGGGCGCTGACGTGGTCGCCGAGCTGCTCCCACAGGGCCACGATCAGCAGGTTCCCGACCGCGTGCCCGTGCATCTCGCCCTGGCTGGCGAAGCGGTGCTGGATGACCCGGGCCCAGGTCTGGCCCCACTCGTCGTCGCCGCACAGCGCGGCCAGCGCCTTGCGCAGGTCGCCCGGCGGCAGGACGCCTAGCTCCTCGCGGAGCCGGCCGCTGGAGCCGCCGTCGTCGGCGACGGTGACCACCGCGGTCAGGTCGCCGGTGATCCGGCGCAGCGCGGCCAGCGAGGCGGACAGGCCCATGCCGCCGCCCAGCGCGACGACCTTGGGCTGGGCCCCGCGCCTGCGGCGGCGGGCCGGGCCGGAGACCGCGGACTCGCCACGGCTCGGCCCGAGCCCGCCCAGGCGGCGGAGCCGGAGGGTGCGGCCGGTCACTCGCGCCCCATGTCCCGGTGGACGACGACGGTCTCGACTCCCTCGGAGGAGAGGCGGGCGGCGAGCTTCTCCGACATGGCCACGCTGCGGTGCTTGCCGCCCGTGCAGCCCACGGCGATGGTCACGTACCGCTTGCCCTCGCGGCGGTAGCCGGTGGCGATGAGCTGGAGGAGCTCCGCGTACCGGTCGAGGAACTCCTTGGCGCCGGGCTGGTTGAAGACGTAGCCCGACACCTCCTCGTTCAGGCCCGTGAAGGGGCGCAGCTCGGGGACCCAGTGCGGGTTGGGCAGGAAGCGGCAGTCGACCACCAGGTCGGCGTCGACGGGGAGGCCGTACTTGTAGCCGAAGGACATCACGGTGGCCCGCAGCTCGGGCTCGTCGTCGCCCGCGAACTGGGCGTCCATCTTCGCGCGCAGCTCGTGCACGTTCAGGCTGGAGGTGTCGATCACCAGGTCGGCGTCGCCGCGCAGCTCGCGCAGCAGGTCGCGCTCGGCGGCGATGCCGTCGACGATGCGGCCGTCGCCCTGGAGCGGGTGCGGGCGGCGCACCGACTCGAAGCGGCGGACCAGCGCCTCGTCGGAGGACTCCAGGAAGACGACCCGGTGGGTCACGCCCCGGCCGTCGAGGTCGGCGAGGGATTCGCGCAGGTTGTCGAAGAAGCGGCGGCCGCGCACGTCGACGACGACGGCGATCCGCGCGACGTTGCCCTGCGAGCGGGCGCCCAGCTCCACCATGGTGGGGATCAGGGCGGGCGGCAGGTTGTCCACGACGAACCAGCCGAGGTCCTCCAGGCACTTCGCGGCCGTGCTGCGGCCCGCGCCGGACATGCCGGAGATGATCACCAGCTCGGGGATGGCCGCCTCGGCGGCCTCGCCGGCCTCCACGCTCGTGCCCGTACTCACCTGTGCTCCGTCTCGGTCGTGCTCGGTCATTGCTCTGTCCCCCGAAGGTCGGTCGAGGTCCCCGCGGGCGCGGGGGTCTCGTCCTCAATGATCTCTCCTGTCGCGGTGTTCACGGCAGGACCGGCGGGGGCCGCCTGGGCGAGGGCCGCGGCCACCGTCTCGGCCGTCTTGCGGCCTATGCCGGGGACCTCGCAGATCTGGTCGATTGTCGCCTGCCGGAGCCGCTTCACCGAACCGAAGTGTTTGACCAACGCCTGCTTGCGGGTCTCGCCCAGGCCGGGCACGGCGTCCAGCGGGCTCGACTTCAGGCGCTTGCCGCGCTTGGATCGCTGGTACTGGATGGCGAACCGGTGGGCTTCGTCACGTACCCGCTGGAGGAGGTAGAGCCCCTCGCTGGTGCGGGGCAGCACGACCGGGTCGTCCTCGCCGGGCAGCCAGACCTCCTCCAGCCGCTTGGCCAGGCCGCACACGGCCACGTCGTCCACGCCGAGCTCGGCCAGGGCCCGCTGGGCGGCCGCGACCTGCGGCTGCCCGCCGTCGACCACGACCAGCTGGGGCGGGTAGGCGAAGCGCTTGGGCCGCCCGTCGTCGGCCGGCAGCGGCTCGTCGCCGTCCTCGGCCTCCTCGGCGGTCCACTCGCCGGTCTTCATCTTCTCCTGGAGGTAGCGGCGGAAGCGGCGCGAGACCACCTCGTGCATGGACCGGACGTCGTCCTGGCCCTCGCCGTGCCAGACCTGCGTGTCCCCGACCCGGCCCTTGACCTGGAAGCGCCGGTACTCGCCCTTGCGGGGCAGGCCGTCCTCGAAGACGACCATGGAGGCCACCACGTCCTGGCCCTGGAGGTGGGAGATGTCGAAGCACTCGATGCGCAGCGGGGCGCTGTCGAGGCCGAGCGCCTCGGCGATCTCCTCCAGGGCGCGCGAGCGGGTGGTCAGGTCGCTGGCCCGCTTGGTCTTGTGCAGGGCGAGGGCCTGCTGGGCGTTCCGCCGGACCGTCTCCATCAGGTCCTTCTTGTCGCCGCGCTGCGGGATGCGCAGGGAGACCTGGGAACCGCGGTGCTCGCCCAGCCACTGGGCGACGGCGGCGGTGTCCTCGGGCAGCGCCGGGACCAGCACCTCCTTGGGCACGCTCTCCCCGCTCTCCTCCCCGTACAGCTGCTGGATCGCGTGCTCGACGAGGCCGGCGGTGTCGACGGCCTCGACCTTGTCGGTGACCCAGCCGCGCTGGCCGCGCACCCGGCCGCCGCGCACGTGGAAGATCTGCACGGCGGCCTCCAGCTCGTCCTCGGCCACCGCGATCAGGTCCGCGTCGGTGGCGTCGGCGAGCACGACGGCGTTCTTCTCCATGGCGCGCCGCAGCGCCCCTATGTCGTCGCGCAGCCGGGCGGCCCGCTCGTACTCCATCTCCTCGGCCGCCGCGTGCATCTCCTTCTCCAGGCGGGAGAGGTACGCGCCGGTCCGGCCGGCCATGAAGTCGCAGAACTCCTCGGCGAGTTCGCGGTGCTCCTCCGGGCTGACGCGGCCGACGCACGGGGCCGAGCACTTGCCGATGTAGCCGAGCAGGCAGGGCCGCCCGATCTGGGCGGAGCGCTTGAACACGCCCGCGGAGCAGGTCCGTACGGGGAACACGCGGAGCATCAGGTCCACGGTCTCGCGGATGGCCCAGGCGTGCGCGTACGGGCCGAAGTAGCGCACGCCCTTCTTCTTGGGCCCGCGCATGACCTGGACGCGGGGGTACTGCTCGTTCATGGTCACGGCCAGGGACGGGTAGCTCTTGTCGTCCCGGTACTTGACGTTGAAGCGGGGGTCGTACTCCTTGATCCAGGAGTACTCGAGCTGGAGCGCCTCCACCTCGGTCGAGACCACGGTCCACTCGACGGAGGCGGCGGTGGTCACCATGGTGGCGGTCCGGGGGTGCAGGCCGGCCACGTCCTGGAAGTAGTTGGCCAGCCGCTGGCGCAGGCTCTTGGCCTTCCCGACGTAGATCACCCGGCGGTGCTCGTCGCGGAACCGGTAGACGCCCGGGGAATCGGGGATCTCTCCCGGCGCGGGGCGGTAGCTGGAGGGGTCGGCCATGCCCTCCACCCTACTGGCGGGCACCGACAACGGACCCCGTTGCCCACCCCTGCCGCGCCGCGCCCGCGCCCCTTTCACACGGCCCGCACGGACCCCCCTCGGGTCGCCCCCGGGCGGGGTCACCGGGCGGGGTGGTTCCAGCCCCGCCGGCGTGTGAGGCGCGGGGTCCGGGGCGGGGCCCCGGGAGGGGGTGGCGTGCAGCGCGGGGAGCGGAGCCCCGGGCCGGCGGCCGTGGTCGCACGCCACGGTTTCGGGAAGGGGCGGGGAGGGGCATCGCCCCGCGGGGCCCACCGGACCGCACGGAGGCGGCCCCGCACCGGTGGGGCGGTGCGGGGCCGTGAGGAGGAGGCCGGACCAGGACGGCCCGCCCCCACGACCGGCACCGAAGGGCGGTACCGGCCGCAAGGACGCCCGGGAGGTCAGCCCCGGACGCAGGCACCGGCACCGCGGCGGTGAGCCGCGACCCGGTGCCGACCATGGGTCGCCCGGGCCGTCAGGCCCGGACGCGCGCGCCGGGGCCGGAGGTCCGGCGCCGGGACACCAGGACCGCGCCGGCCACGAGGGCACCCCCGACGCCGGCGAGAGCCGCACCGGCAGCCAGGCCGCCCCCGTCGGCGTCCGACGGTCCGGGACCGGCGGCGGTCACGGCGGCGGTCTCGGCGGCGGTCTCGGCGCGGGCACCACTCCCCGCAGCCGGACCCGCACCCGCGGCGGGCGCCGGCCCGCCGAGGGGGGCGCCGGGGGCGTAGCCGCCGGCCATGCCGGACTTCGCGTAGGCGGACCCCGGCAGCTTGTCGCCGTACGCCGCCCGCACCCGCGCCCGGTAGCCGGCCAGCGAGGTCCCGCCGGCCCCGATCGCCCGCACCGCGTCGTGGTCGAGGGGCAGCACCTTCGTGCCCTTGACCACGTACCACGCGTCGATCTGCGGCTCCCGGAAGACCGTCCCGCCGGGCAGGGCGCGGGCGCCCTGGGCGGCGTACCGGAACTCGTCGTCGCCGGTGGCGATGTTCACCACCTGCCAGCTCCCGCCCAGCGGCGCGGACCACAGCGACGCGGACTGCCCGTCGGAGGAGACGGCCTTGGTGGCCATGAACTCCACGCGGGCCACCGGCGCCCCGGCCCGCCCGGCCACGAAGTCGGGCGAGAGGTAGTGGACGGCGAGGGTGTCGGCCTCGACCCGCGGCCGGGCGGCGGCCACGGAGACCCTGCCCTCGCGGGCGAAGAAGCGGGAGAGGGTGTCGAGCGTCCCGGCCGAAGCCGCCGCCCGGTGTGCGGCGGCGAGGTTCCCGGCGGTCACGGCCGGCGGCTGCGGCTGCTGCTGGGACGGGGCCGACACCCCGGACTGCGAAGGCGACTGCGGTGCGGGCCGCGCCGGGGAGCCGGGCCCGGCGGCCGCGGCCTGCGGGGCCAGGCCCAGGAGCAGGGCGGTGAGGGCGCCTGCCACGGTGGTGGCGTTGCGGCGGAGGGTCATGGCGCTCACGCCCCGATCCGGTAGAGCGAGTGGGTCCAGGAGAACGAGGAGTTGTTCACGTACCAGGCGTGCGAGGCCCAGTTGTAGCGGTAGCTGGAGGGCCACGGATCGCCCCAGTACACCCAGCTGTTGTTGGTGTCGTAGCCGTAGACGACCTGCATGTGGCCGCCGCCGTTGGACCACTGGATGCGGGTCTCGATCGGGCGGTTGTAGTCGATCTCGGTCTGCACGGTGGTGTAGCCCAGCCAGCCGTTCACGTACGAGCCGGTCCTGATGCCGGCCCAGGAGAGGGCGTTCTGCACGTTGCCCAGCGAGGCCTGCCAGTTGGGGCAGTCGTAGCCCTGCTGCCGGTTGAAGGCGGCGTTGCAGAACTGGTTCTGCGAATAGTTCCGGCCGAACCAGGTGGCGATGGTGTTGCCGCTGGCGGCCCAGCACCAGTTGTCCTTCTGCTGGGCCTGCATGGTGATGTTCAGCCGCCTGGTGGCGGCGAACGCCCGCGCCGACGGGGCGTTCGCCGCCGAGGGGGCGGCCGCCGCGGTGTGCCCGCCGTGCGGACCGGTGGCCGCCGTGGCGGAGGCGGTACCGGTGGGCAGGGCGAGCAGCACTGCGGTGACGAGGGCGGCGAGGGAACGCCGCCCGTTCTTCTTGCGCATCGCGGTCCTCCCGAGGAGGGATCCCCCTGTGGGGCCAGGGGGATCGTGGGGATTGGAGGAGCGCGTCCGGACGCTTGTGGAGGAGCATCGGAGGTTGTCGGGATTCGGTCAACACGCTTCAATGCGGCGTGACATTGCAGTGTGAACGGTGAGACTGCGGTGTGAACGCCCCATGCCCCGTCACCTGGGCTTCGGGGCGCCACCGGTGGGATCCCCCGCCCCACCGCGCGTGAACGTTCACATCGAGGAGTAGCCATGCCCCGGCCTCACACCCCGGGAGGCGGTACCGCCGCAGCAGCCGAGAGCCAGCTCGCGCAGCTGCTGCACGCAGGCCCCTTCCACCTCGCGCTGCGCACCGCGCTCGCCGCCCGCGGACTGCCGCTGCAACGCGTGCAGCACCGGCTCGCGGCCCGCGGCATCAAGGTCGGGGTGACCAGCCTGAGTTACTGGCAGCAGGGCGCCCGGCGCCCGCAGCGCGCCGAGTCCCTGAAGGCCGTGGGGGCGCTCGAGCAGATACTGGAACTGCCCGTCGGCTCGCTCACCCGGCTGCTGCTGCCGGCCGTCGCGCGCGGCGAGCCCGGCGGACCGACCGCCCGCCCCTACCGGACGCTCCTGACCGCGGGCGAGGCCGTCGAACAACTGCTGGCCGAGCTGGAGTCACCGGCGGACGGCGGACTGCACACGGTCGGGCACCACGAGCGCGTGCGCATCGGTGCGGGCCGCGAACTGCGCGGCCGCGACTCCCAGCAGGTGGTACGGGCGCACCGCGACGGCATCGACCGCTACCTGGCCATCCACCACGGCGACCCGGGCTGCGACGCCGCGCTCGTGGAGGTGCGGGCGCACGAGAACTGCCGCACCGGGCGGGTGCGCCGGCACCCCGGGACCGGGGTGATCGTGGCGGAGCTGCTGTTCGACGCGCGGCTGCGCCCGGGCGACACGTACGTCTTCGGGTACGGCTTCGAGGACGGCACCGGCGGGCCCTGCGGCGAGTACCTGCGCGGCTTCGGCTACGCGGGCGGGCACTACCTGCTCCAGGTCCGCTTCGACGACGCGGCCCTACCGGTGCGCTGCCGGCGGTTCAGCCAGGCGTCGGCGACCTCGCCGCGCGGCGAGGTCGCCGACCTGACCCCGAACGGTCGGCACCGGGCCGTGCACCTGGTCGAACCGGCGGTGCGGCGGGGGATCCTGGGGATTGCTTGGGATTGGGAGTGAGTTGGGGGGCTGCGCTGGGGGGCGCGGGGGGACTGTGCTGGGGGGCGCGGGGGCTCGCGTTGGGGGCTGCCGGGGGGCGCCTGCTGGGGCTCGCGCGGGCGAGCCGTCACCCTGTGGTGTGTGGGTCCCCCGGCGCTTGAGCCGGTATGGCCTGCAGGCCCTGCGGCAGGCCCACCCCTGGGGCTTCGGGGCCTTCGGCCCTGGCCTACGGCCACCCCAGGCCCGGGCCTGCCTCC
>NZ_JBIVNX010000052.1:22901-50794 GCF_044753805.1 Streptomyces sp. NPDC093225 | reverse complement strand
CGCCCCCCCCCCCGCGGGGGGGGGGCCGGGGGCCCCCCCCGCGGGGGGGGGGGCCCGGCCGCCCCCCCCCCCGGCCACCCCCCCCGCCCCCCCCCCCGGCGGGGGGGCCCCCCCCCCCCGGGGGCGCCCCCGCGGCCGTACGGGGTCGACCTCCGGGTCTCCTACGGCCCTGGGGCTCCGTGCGGCCCTGGGGCTTCGTTCGACGCAGAGGGCCTCGTACGGCCCTGGGCCGCGTATGCCCCCGGGCCGCGCGGCCTCAGTTGACCCCGCGGTCCAGCCCGGCCCAGTACGGCTCGCGCAGCTTGAACTTCTGGATCTTTCCGGTGGCCGTGCGCGGGATGGCCTCGCGGAACTCCACCGAGGTCGGCGCCTTGTAACCAGCCATGCGCTGCTTGCAGTACGCGATGATCTCGGCCTCGTCCGCCGTCGCACCCTCCGCGAGGACCACCAGGGCCTTGATCGTCTCGCCCCACTTCTCGTGCGGGACCCCGATCACGGCGACCTCGGCGACCGCCGGGTGGCTGAAGATCGTGTCCTCCACCTCGATCGACGACACGTTCTCGCCGCCGGTGATGATCACGTCCTTCTTGCGGTCGGAGATCGTCAGGTGGCCGTCGGCCCCGTCGACCGTGCCGCCGTCGCCGGTGTGGAACCAGCCGTCCCGGAGCGCCGCCGCCGTCTCCTCGGGCTTCTCCCAGTAGCCGTCCAGGACGACGTTCGAACGCGCCAGGACCTCCCCTTCCTCGGACACCTTCAGCTTGACCCCGAGCGCCGGCAGGCCCGCGCGGGACAGTTTGCGGGCCCGCCGCTCGGGCGGCAGGTCCGCGTCGCCCGGCCGGATCCGGTTGAAGGTGAGCAGCGGCGAGGTCTCCGTCAGGCCGTAGATCTGGGTGAACTCCCAGCCCAGCTCCTCGCCCACCCGCTGGATCGTCCGGCTCGGCGGCGGGGCCCCCGCGCACACGATCCGCACCCGGTCGCGGCCGGGGATCTCGCCCTCCCAGGAGGCCGCGGCGTCGAGGACCGCGTTCCACACCGCGGGCGCGCCGCACATCAGGGTGACGCCGTGCTCGTCGACCCGGCGCAGGATCTCCGCGCCGTCGACCTTGCGCAGGACCACCTGCTTCACGCCCAGCCCGGCCATCACGTACGGCATGCCCCAGCCGTTGCAGTGGAACATCGGCAGCGTGTGCATGTAGACGTCGCGCTCCCACACGCGGGTGTGCAGGCCGAAGGTCAGGCCGTTGACCCAGATGTTGCGGTGGGTGAGCTGCACGCCCTTGGGCCGGGCGGTGGTCCCGGAGGTGTAGTTGATCGTCGCGGTGGCGTCCTCGTCCGGGTTCGACCAGGGGCGCGGCTCCACGCCGAACCGCATCAGCACGGTGTCGGTCTCGGCGCCGAGGACGAACCGGTGCCGCGCCTTGACGCCGGCCAGCGCCTCGTCCAGCTCCGGGTCCACGAGCAGGACCGACGCCCCGCTCTGCCGCACCACGTACTCGACCTCGTCCGGCTTGAGGCGGAAGTTCACCGGTACGCAGATCCGGCCGCTCATCGGCAGCGCGAACAGCAGCTCCAGCAGCCGCGCCGAATTGTGGCTGACCACCGCCACCCGCTCGCCCTCACCCACCCCGAGCGCGTCGAAGCCGGCCTGCCAGGCACGGACGCGGTCGCCCAGCCGTCCGTACGTCGACTCCGGCACCGGCGGACCGGGCTGGTTCGGCTCGTCGATCACGCCGGGGCTGTCGGAGAACCCCAGCTCCGCCCGTTCGAGGAAGTCCGCGACCGTCATGGGAACCCGCACTGCTCACTCCTGCTGCTGTCTCGGTGGGACCCGTACGGACCCGCGGGCCGCCGGGTGGGGCGCCGCAGCCCCTCGTCGACGGTCGAGCGGCGGGCTCCGCCCCGCAGGGGGCCGGAGTGTCGATCGGCGGGCTGGGTGGATCATGGGCATCGTGCCCGCTGGGCGGGCCGGCACACCAGTGGCGCGTCAGCCGCTGATCGGGCCGAAACGCAGGGAGCGGGCGGCGGCGGTGGTCATGCCGGCGAGCAACCGCTCGCCCTCGGCGGCGATCTCCTCCTTCAGGGCCTTGGGGACGCGGCCGAAAAGTTCCACCGTGAGGGTGGCGGTGCCGCCGATCTCCCCGCCCGCGCCCGCGGGGGCGCTCCTGGCCGGCTTCCCGGCCGGCCCCTTGGCCGTGTCCAGCCGCCACAGCCCGCCGAGCACGCCGTCGACGAGCAGCGTGCAGTACGCCTGGTTCCCCTGGAACGACCGGCCCTTGAGGTCGGCCGGGACGATCCGGGTGCGGTCCGCGTGGGACAGCAGCAGGTTGTCGAACTCGGGCAGGAAGCGCGGGGGTGCGGGCACGTCCGGGTCGGGGCGCGGGGCGTCGGGGAGGTCGAAGAGCTCCGTACCGCGCTCGTCGCGGAGGACGACCAGGCGGGGCCGCAGCCGCTCGAAGGCCTCGCGCAGCCGGGTCAGGCCGGCCCAGGTCTGCATGTCCTGGACGGAGGCGGGGCCGAAGGCGCCGAGGTAGCGCAGCACCGTACGGTCGAGCAGGTCGGCGCGGGCCGCCGGGTCGGCGGGGTCGGGCAGGGCGGAGTCGTCGTCCCGGCCGAGCCAGGAGCGCAGGGTGGTGAGGCGTACCTGGCCCGAGCGGCCCCACAGGCCCCGCGGGGTGACCTGGACGAGCGGGAGCCGGCAGCGGGCGGCCACGGAGAGGGCGGGCGGGTCGGCGTCGGGCCAGTGGGTGAGCAGTTCGGTCCGGATCTCCTGCATGGTGCGGGGCTCGGCCTCGACGAAGGCCCGGCTGATCTCGGTCAGGCGGTCGAGGTCGACGCCGTCGAGGCCCTTGCGGAAGTTGGTGAGCTCCCGGTCCCGGGCGGGCTGGACGAGGGGCCGCAGGGTGAGGGCGTCCTCGGCCGTGTGGGTGTGGATGGTGGAGCGCATCGTGACCATGCGGACCACCCGGCGGGACTCCATGAGGGCGGACAGCGACTCGGGCTCGAAGCCGCGCAGCCGGGACCAGAGCTGGAAGTAGGGCGGCTTCACGTTCTGGGCCTGGAGGCCGAGCAGGTGGGCCACGGCGTCCGCGGAGGACGTCTCGGAACGGTCGAGGAGGAGCTGGCGGGCGAGGGTGGCCCGGCCGAGCGCGCGGGTCGTAGCGTCCATACCGGCCACGCTAGCCACCCTTGCGGTCGGTTCCTGTCCGCAATCGCCGATCCCGACGCCCCCGCCGCCCACTCTTATACCTTTTGCTCCGTATATCCTGCACGATGTCCACCCGCGGACCCGACCCACCAAGCACCACGCGCCGGACCCGCCCCACCACCCCTACCCCCACCAACCACCCACCGGAACCCACCCCCAGCCCCCACCCACCCACCCACCCACCCATCCATCCATCCACCGGGAGTGACCTGCGATGTCGGAGCCGCGCCGAGGGCGCCGTCCCGCGCCCTCACCCTCACCCAAGCGCCACGTCTGGCGCCGGCCGGTCACGTCCCCGTCCGCCCCCGCGACCCCCACCACCCCGAACACCCCGGCCCCCGCAGCGCCCGCCGCCCCTCCCCCGGACCACCGCAGCGTCGTCGAAGCGGCCCTCTACCGAGGTGGCCGCCGCGTCGCCTCCCCCGCCACCCTCACCGAGACCTTCCGCCAGCTGCGCGAACAGCACGACGGCGGCATGGCCTGGATCGGCCTGCACCGCCCGACCGAAGCCGAACTCCACTCCCTGGCCGACGAGTTCAACCTCCACCCACTCTCCGTCGAGGACGCCCTCGAGGCCCACCAACGGCCCAAGCTGGAGCGGTACGGCGACACGCTCTTCGTCGTCCTGCGCGCCGCCCGCTACCTCGACGCCCCGGAGGAGGTCGACTTCGGCGAGCTGCACGTGTTCGTCGGACCGGACTTCCTGATCACGGTCCGCCACGCGGCCGCCCCGGACCTCTCGGCCGTCCGTCGCCGCATGGAGGAGAGCCCCGAACTCCTCAAACTGGGCCCGGAGGCCGTCCTGTACGCCATCCTCGACGCGGTCGTGGACGGCTACGCCCCCGTCGTCGAAGGGGTCCAGATCGACATCGACGAGATCGAGACCGAGGTGTTCCGCGGCGACCCCGAGGTCTCCCGTCGCATCTACGAACTCTCCCGCGAGATGGTCGAGTTCCAGCGCGCCACCCGCCCCCTGGTCGGCATGCTGCACGCCCTGATGGCGGGCTTCGCGAAGTACGGCACGGACGAGGAGCTCCAGCGCTACCTGCGCGACGTGGCCGACCACGTCACCCACACCAGCGAACGCGTCGACGCCTTCCGCCAGGCCCTCACCGAGATCCTCACGGTCAACGCCACCCTCGTCACCCAACAACAGAACGCCGAGATGCGCGCCCTGGCCGAAGCCGGCTTCGAACAGAACGAGGAGATCAAGAAGATCTCCGCCTGGGCCGCCATCCTCTTCGCCCCCACGCTGGTCGGCACCATCTACGGCATGAACTTCGAGGTGATGCCGGAACTCCACTGGGCGGGCGGCTACCCCTTCGCGATCCTCCTGATGGCGGTGGTCTGCACGAGCCTGTACGTCATCTTCAAGAAGCGCGACTGGCTGTAGCGACTCGCCCCCGCTCGACGTGGTCTCGCTCACCGGCCGTTGAGCAGCTGGGTGGCGGCCAGTTCGCGGTAGAGGGCGTCCGCTTCGAGGAGTTCGGAGTGGGTGCCGACCGCCCGTACGCGGCCGGCCTCCATCACGACGATGCGGTCGGCCGTGGCGACGGTGGACAGGCGGTGGGCGACGACGAGGACGGTGATGCGACCCGCGATGTCGGTGATCGTGTCGCGCAGGGCCGCTTCGTTGGCCGCGTCGAGCTGCGAGGTGGCCTCGTCCAGCAGCAGCAGTCTCGGGCCGCGCAGCAGGGCCCGGGCGATCGCGACGCGCTGGCGCTCGCCGCCCGAGAGCCTGCTGCCGCGGTGTCCGACGTCGGTGTCGAGGCCACGGGGCAGCCGGTCCGTCACCGCGTCGAGGCGGGCGAGACGCAGGGCGTGGCGGAGCTCGTCCTCCGTGGCTTCGACGGCGCCCAGCGTCAGGTTGTCGCGCAGGGTGCCGGCGAGGACGGGCGTGTCCTGTTCTACGTATCCGATGGCTGCGCGGAGTTCGGCCAGGGGCCACTCCCGCAGGTCCCTGCCGTCCAGCAGCACGTGGCCGGCGTCCGGGTCGTAGAAGCGTTCGATGAGGGAGAAGACCGTGGTCTTCCCCGTGCCGGACGGCCCGACGAACGCGGTCAGGCCTCCGCCGGGAACGGTGAAGGAAACGCGGCGGTGGACCTGGGGCAGCCCGGGGCGGTAGGCGAAGCAGACATCGCGGAAGGCCACGCGGGCGGGCCGCGGGCACGGATCCGGATGCGGATGCGGACTCCGATTCGGACCCGGACCCGCGTTCCGATTCGGACCCGGATTCGGCCGGCTCGTACCCCCTTCCCTTCCCGTGTGCGCGTCCTCGACCTCCAGAGCCTCGACCTCGCGGATCCGGGCGGCGGCGGCCGAGCCGATCTGGAACTGGACGACGCCTTCCACGAGCTGGCCGATCCGGGGTGCGAGCGCGAAGACGTAGAGGAGGAAGGCGACCAGGGTGGAGACGCTGATGGCCCCGGAGGTGACGCGCGCCCCCCACTCCCAGCACGACCAGGAAGCACACCTGCACCACGACGGCCGACAGGGTCGCGGACACCGCTTCCCAGGCGGCGGCGCGGACACCGGTACTCCGGGCGTGCTCGGCCGCCCGGTACAGCGTTTGCGCCTCCTGGTGTTCGGCGCTCGACGCCTTGATCGTGCGGAAGGCGCCCAGGGCCCGTTCCAGGGCGGCACCCATACGGCCGACCGCCTCCTGCGTGTGCCGGGTCGCCCGGCCGATCCGCGGGGCCACGACCGCGACGACGAGGCCGACGAACGCGATCACGCCGAGCGTGACACCGAGCAGCACGGCGTCGAGCAGGCTCATCATGACCACCGTCGCGAGCGTGATCAGGGTGCCGGTGACCGCGGCCGACACGGCCTGCGGAGCGCTCTGCCGAAGCAGCGCCGTGTCGGAGGTGACGCGGGAGATGAGGTCCCCCGGTTCGGTACGGTCCACCACCGGTACGCGCAGGGCCAGCAGACGGTCGATCAGCCGGTGTCGGGCGGTGCAGACGACGGACTCCGCGGACCGGTCCAACACGTAGTGCCCGAGGCCGGCGAGGACCCCTCCCGCCGCCACCAGCACGCTGAGGACGATCACCGGGCCGTACGCCGGGCCTCCTCGTCCCATGTCGTCCATCACCTGTTTGGCCGCCATGGGCTGGGCCAGGCCCAGTACGCTGCCGAGCAGACCCAGCAGGACGCCCACCGTCATGCGGCCGCGCTGGGGTCGGAGGTGCCTGATGAGGGCGAGCGACGCAGGGGTCACGGACTCACTCCACCGCGAAGAAGCGCTGGAAGTACCCGGCCGGCGTGCCCTCGCCGACGGGTTCGCCCTCGGCCTCCACCCAGGCGTGCGCGGCGAACGGCGGGCGGGTGCGTACGCCCACGCACCAGGTCGGCCACTGGCCGCGCCAGCGGCACAGCAGCACCGTGGCCAACGACCGCGGCAGGCAGCCCTTGTGCCCGCCGGCGGCCAGGCTCACGGCGAGCACCGTCTCCCGGGCCGCCGTCGCCTCGGCCAGGGTGGCGGGGCGGGCTCCGCGGCGGAGCCGGGCCAGGACGGCCCGGATCCGCCGGGGTGGCAGGGCGGCCAGTACGTGGGCGCAGCCGATCAGGACGCGCGCCCCGAGGCGGCGCCCCGGGGGGACGGAGCGGGGGCGGTAGGGAACGGCTTCCGGGGTCGACATCTGTGCATCCCTTCTCCGGGGCGGCCGGGTCCGGTCAGGGGGTGATGAGCCCCGCGGAGCGGAGGTCATCGACGATGGTCACGACGTCCTGTGCGGCCACTTCGGCGTCCACGTCGTCGTACCGTTCGACGAGGGCGGCTGCGGCCCGCTCGACACCGTGGCCGTCCAGGAGCGCACGGAGCACGACGGCCGCTGCGGGGTTGAGGGTCCAGTACTCGGCGCTCTTCTGATCGAGCAGGGCCATGCCGTACTCGGTTTCGGTCAGCAGCACTCCGGACTTCAACGTGCACATCGGCTCACCTTTCCCGTCCTGTCAGGGGGCGCGTCCGGGAGGGTGTCGTCTCCCGTGAGCGCAGCCATACTTCGCACGCCACGGTCGGGTGCAGCAGGTAGCTCTCCGTCTCGGCCGACAGGGCGCGGCGGCACCACTCGCGCAGGACGTTCACGTCGACGAGGCCCAGCCGAGCGAGGCGCGACTCCTCGCACAGCGCCAGCAGTCGGGCACGGTGGCGGCGCAGCCCCACTTCCTCCTCGAAGGTGGCGTTGGCCTTGGTACCGCGGGTCCGGCTGGCTTCGGGGACGACGCCGCGCATGGCTTCGACGATCAGCGGCTTGTACCGCCAGGGCGTGATCCTCTCCTGCGGCCGGACGGCCAGCGCCGCCTCGATCACCCGGTCGTCGTAGTAAGGGGCCGCCACCGTGATGCCCAGCGGGGCGGCCATCTGGCCGATGTGCCGCGTCCACTGGGAAATGCCGTCCATCGCGGCCAACTCCCGGTGTTCGCCGTGCCCGCGGCCCCGGGGCTCTGCTGCCGGGAGGTGCGCGCGGAGCAGCTCGCGCACGGCTTCCACGGCCTCGGGCGTGGCCCACTCCGGCATGCGGGGCGGCGCCGACCAGTCGAGCAGCGGATCGTCCGCCGGGGCCGGGGGTGCGTTCAGGTCGCGGGCGACCCTCTCCAGCCAGGCGCGGTAGGAGCGGCGGTCCACGAGCTGGCGCAGGACGCGCCGCCGGGACCACTGGTACTTCGCGGTGTATCCGCGCATGTCCCGCAGCGCGGTGAGGGGGTGGGTGCGCACCAGATCGTGCAGGCGGGCGGGCGCTCCGGCGAGGAGTTCGTCACCGCCCAGGCCGGTCAGGTGCAGGCTCGATCCGCGGGCGGCCGCCAGGGCGACGATGTGCATGCGGCGGTTGCGGTCGACCGTGAGGATGCTGGGGGTGTCGAGGATGTCGTCGAGGGTGTCGATCCCGTCGAACGTCATGGCCAGGTCGGGTGCGGGGACGACGTGGTGTTCGATGGTCCCGACCGCCTGCGTGGTCCGGCGGGCCCAGTCCACGTCGTCGCCGAGTTCGTCGTGGATGGCGGCGGTGTACGCCACGACCTCCGCGTCTCCACGGGCGGCGGCGCAGCAGACGGCGGTGGAGTCGAGCCCGCCCAGGTCGGCCGTCACCAGCTCGCGCCCGCGCGTGCGCGTGGCGACGGCGGCGGTCAGCGCCTCCCTGAAGCGCAGCGCGCCTTCGGCCAGTGGGAGGTGCGGATCGGGAGGCGACCACCAGCGGGTCCCTTCGGCCCGTCCGTCGGGGTCGAGCGTCAGATGGTAGCCGCCGGGCAGGGCGCGTACGCCGTGCCACATGGGGGAGCCCGACAGCGGGTGCGGCACGCCCAGGGTGAGCAGTTCGAGGGCGAGCCTACGTTCGTCGAGTGCGGCGCCGACCAGTTCGGCGAGTACGTCGGCCCGGTCGGAGGCCAGGCTGACGCCGCCGGCCGCCGTGAGGCCGGCATCGGTGGAGAAGACCCGCTTCATGCCGACGACGCCGCCCTGGACCCGGACCCGTCCGCCGCTGCTGGCCACGAGGTGGAGGCTGCCGGCCCACGTGGCGCTGAGGCGGTCGAGCGCCGACAGGGACGCGCGTTCGGCCGCTTCGGCTGCGCGTCGGGCCGCTTCGGCAGTGACGGAGTGTTCGCCGAGCACGGCGATGCGGGTTCCTCCGCACTCGCCCACCACCATGCTCGAGGGTGCCCAGCGCCCCAGCAACCACGGGCGCCCGGACCGGTGCTGCAGGCACTGGGCGGCGTGGGCGAGCGCTTTGGCGGCGACGGTGGCGGCCGCGTCGGTGTCGGGCAGAACGATGAACCAGGTCGGCAGGGCCTGAAGCGACAGGGAGTCTTCCACGGCGACGGCCTTCGGTCGGCGATGTGCGGGAAGCGGGGTGACCGGGTGGCGGCCGGAGCCGCCACCCGGGGGCCCGGACGCCGCTTTCAGCGGCGTCCGGGCCCTCACGTCAGAGGAGCTGCTTGCCGCCGAGGACGTCCTTGGGCCCCGTGTTCTTGATCCCGGTCAGCTTGCGGAAGCTGCCGGCCTTGGTGAGGGTGGGGCGCTCATACGTCATGGTCGATCTCCTTTGCGCTTCGGGGGATGTGTGGTGTGGCGTGCATGCGCATGCGGCGGCTTCCCGATCCGGAGACCGGTCATTCCGCTTGGCAACGCTAGGTAGGGTCAACGAACCATCACAACGGCGTGCACGGTCGGGCCGCAGCGCGCCCGCGGCGCGCACGTACCCCTACACGCCACCGAAGCCTTCCGCCCGCCCTCGGAGTGGCCGGACTCCCACCACGTGCGCAACACCCGCGACGGCGACGACGCAAAAGCATCTTTTCGGTCCGGCCCATCCGGGCAGGCACGGCCCCCGGGTGAAGAGCGAGACCGGGGTCCGTGGTCGTGTCAGGAAGTTCCGGACGCCTCGCGCGGCTGCGTGCCCTGCGGACCCGGCTGGGGCGGGAGGCTGCCGTAGCGTTCCATGCGCTGCCAGCGCAGGCGGGAGCCGGCGACGGCCGTGTAGACGGACTGGATGACCACGAGGTACATCAGCTGCCGGTAGACGAACTGCTGCAGCGGCATGCTCCACAGCGGGCCGGGCCGCTCCCCGTCGAGGCGGAACGCGTAGAGGCCCAGCAGCAGTTGCAGGACCAGGAACGCGAACCAGAGCCCGACGATCCGCACCGGGTCCAGGAAGACCAGGCCGTACACGGCGAACACGTCCACGATCGGCGCCAGCAGCGGCAGCAGCACCTGGAAGAGGAGCAGGTAGATCAGACCGCGGCGGCCCAGCTTGCCGGCCTGGCCGCGCTGGACGAAGGCGCCGCGGTGCTTCCACATGGCCTGCAGGGTGCCGTAGCACCACCGGTAGCGCTGCTTCCACAGGGCACCGAGCGAGGCCGGGGCCTCGGTCCACGCCTTCGCGCGCTCCTCGTAGACCACCCGCCAACCGGCCCTGCACAGCGCCATGGTGAGGTCGGTGTCCTCGGCGAGGGTGGTGTCGCCGACGCCGCCCACCCGCAGCAGGGCCGAGCGCCGGAAGGCGCCGACGGCGCCGGGCACGGTGGGCATGCACTCGGCGAGGTCGAACAGCCGGCGGTCGAGGTTGAAGCCGACCACGTACTCGATGTGCTGCCAACGGCCCAGCAGACCGCCCCGGTTGACCACCTTGGCGTTGCCGGAGACGGCGCCGACCGCGGGGTCCGCGAAGGGCTGGACGATCATCCGCACCGCGTCCGGCTCGAAGACGGTGTCGCCGTCGACCATGACGAGCAGCTCGTTCGTCGCCGCGGCGATACCGGTGTTGAGGGCGGCCGGCTTGCCCGCGTTGAGCTGCCGGATGACCCGTACGCCGGGCAGCGCGAGGGCCTCGACGAGGTCCGCCGTACCGTCGGTGGAGCCGTCGTCGACGACGATGACCTCGACCGGGTGGTCGGAGGCCACCAGGGAGCGGACCGCCGCTTCGATGCCCGCGCTCTCGTTGTACGCCGGCACGATGACGCTCACCGGTTCGGTCACGGGCGCGCCCCAGGGCCCGCGCCGCCGCAGCCGCACGTGCCGGCGGGCGGCCGCGAAGACGGCGATCGCGCGCAGCAGGCTGATCGCGCCGGCCGCCCACAGCAGCCAGGTGATCACGTCCAGGGTCCAGTCGGTGCTGCGCACGGCGGTCACCAGGGCGCGCCCCTGCCACTGGTCGGCGGCCACGGCCGGCCGTTCGGCGGCGGGGAGCGCGACGGCCTCGCCGACGGTGGCGAAGCGGAAGCCGGCGGCCTGGAGCCGGGGCAGCAGCCGCTCCAGGGCGGCGACCGTCTGGCTGCGGTCGCCACCCGCGTCGTGCATGAGGACGATCTGGCCGGCCGTGCCCTCTGGGGTGGACCTGGCGACGATCCGGTCGGTGCCCGGCCGCTTCCAGTCCTCGCTGTCGAGGGTGGTCAGGACCGTGAGGTAGCCCTCGTGCCCGGCGTCCTGGACCGCCTGCCAGTCGGCGTCGGTGAGCGCACCGTTGGAGGAGGAGTACGGGGGCCGCATCAGCGGGGTGGTCACCCCGGTGGCGCCGACGATGGCGAGCTGGGTCTGGCGCAGTTCCAGGGAGCGCCGCCAGGCGGGTGACTGCCCCAGGTTGGTGTGGGTGTAGGAGTGCACCCCGATCTGGTGGCCCTCCGCGACGATCCGGCGGGCGAGCTCCGGGTGCTCGGCGACCCGGGTGCCGACGGTGAAGAAGGTCGCCTTCACGTGGTGGCGGCGCAGCACGTCGAGGACCTTCGGGGTCCAGACCGGATCGGGTCCGTCGTCGAAGGTGAGCGCGATGGTGCGGGCGGCGGGGGCGGCGGTGCGGGCGGCCGAGCCGTCGATGACCGGGCCGCCCTCGACGATCGCGTCCGGTACGGCGGTGTCCGGGCCCTGGGCCTGGACGGCACCGTCGGCCGTGCTGTCGAACATGTGCCGGGAGTACCCCTGCAGCAGCAGCGCGGCCGACAGCGTGAGGACCAGGGTGGCGAGCAGGAGCCAGTGGGTCCGCGGGGTGACGTCGCGTACGGAGGGGCGCCGGCCGGAGTGCTGTCGGGAACGGCGACGGAAGGGGGACACGGGTGTTTCCTGCCTGCTGCTGTGCGGTGAGGGGAGGTGGAGTGGTGGTGGAGGGTGCGGTGGTTGCCCGGTGGGGTGTCGCACGGCGCGCGCGGCGCGGCTGCGCACGCGGAGGGTCGCACCCGGTCCGGGCCGCGGGCCGGCGGACCGGGGGCTGCGCCGGACCCGCTACGGCGTGGGAGTCGGCTGGTGCGGGTTGCGCGAGGGCTTGGGCTTGGACTTGGCGATCCCGGATCGGCCGGGGCCGGTCGCCGTGGGCGTCGGGCTCGCGTCCGTGCTCGGGGAGGGGCCCGTCGTACCGGTCGGCGAGGGCGAGACGGACGGGGAGGCCGACGGCGTGGCGGAGCCGGAGGCGGAGGGGTCGGTGCTCGGCCGCGGCTTCGTACCGCGTCCGTCCTTCGCCGGGACCAGCAGGCCCGGGCGGGACGGGCCGTGGTGCCGCGCGGGACCGTGGGACGGACCGGCCGTGGTCGGGGTGGTGGTGGCGTCCGGCTCGGCGTCGGCCCTGTCGGCGGCCGGGGGCGCGGGCAGGGGCAGGAAGGGCAGGTGGACGGTGGGTCCGCCCAGCAGGGTGCTGACGAGGACCACGACGTAGGCGGCCGCCGGCAGCACGAGGAGGCGTCCGATGCGGCGCACCCGGCGCGGGCGGCGCCCGGAGGCGTCGACGAAGACCGGCCGGTCGGCGGTGCCGGACCCGGGCCGGGCGTCGGGCGCGACGCCGGGCGCGGCCTCTGCGGGAGGGGTCGCGGCGGCGGTGACGGCGGGCGCGGCGGCGTCGATGGCGGCGACGGCAGTGGTCGGAGCTTCGTCCGCAGCGGCGGGTGCGGCGTCGGGCGTCGTGGCGGTGTCCGGACCGGCCCCGCCCGCCAGCGGTATCGGCAGGGTGTCCGGGGCCGGATCGGCAAGGCGTGGCTGCATGGGGAGGCCTCTGCGTTCGGGGGTCGCGGCCATGGGTGGCGGCCGGACCGGGGACCAGCCGCCGCCCCGGAGGGGACGGGAACGGGCGGGCTGGACGTGTCGGGTGGTGCGGGGCGTACGGGGCGGGGGCCGCGGCGGCGCGACCCCCGCCCGTACGTCAGCGGGCGGGGTCGGCGCCCGGGTCCCGGCCCTTGGCGGGCGGGGCGGGCTTGCGCTCCGACGGCTTCGACGGACGGGTCCGCGGTGTCTTCGGTGCGTGGGTCGGGTGGGCGGGACGGGACGTGTGGGCGGGGTGCGTCGGGTGGGCCGGGTGCCCGGGCTGCTTGCCGCGTCCGCCGGGGCTCGGGTGGGCCCCTGGACCGCCCCCCTTGCCGGGGTGCGTGGGCGACGGCGAGGCCGCCGGGCTCGGGCCCGCCGACGGCGCGTGCAGCACCGGGGCGCAGTACGCCGGTACGCCCGCCGGGCCGCCCGCGGCCGCGACCAGGGCGGCGTACCGCTGCCCGGCCAGGGCCTGCGCGGCCTGCGCCCCGGTCAGCCGGCCGTACCCGCGGCAGAGCTCGGCGAGCTCGCCGGTCGGCGCGGGAGCCTCGGGCCGGTAGCCGGGGTCCCGGCGGGTGCGGGGGGAACCGGAGGCGGTGGGCCCGGGGGTGGCGGCGCCCGGCCGCGCTTCGGCGCGGTCGTCGCCGCCACCGCCGAGCGCGGCGGGCAGGTGGCCGGTGCCGGCCGCGAGCGCGAAGCCGCCGAGCGCGGTGGCGGCGGCCACGGCCACCACCTTCACGCTCAGGAGCTGCGCCAGCGCTGCCACGGGCATCGGCCGCCTCCGGGTTTCTCTCGGTACTGCTGGGACAGGTGGGACTTGCAGGTCGGGTGGAACTGCTGCGGGCTCTCGTTCGGACAGGGCTGCGGTCTCGGCGTCGAGGCGAGCGGCCCGGAACGCGGCCAGTGCCGCCCGCTGGCCGGGAAGCTCCCCCGCCGCCACGGGTGCGCTGGCGGCGGCGAGCAGTCCGGCGAGGGCCTCGTGGCCGGCCGCCGCTCCGACCTCGCGCGCGCCGAGCAGCTGCTCAGCGGTGTCGCGGTCGATCCGACGGGGTCGGTTGGTGCTCATCTCACGCCCTTCAGCGTTGAGGCCTTCACTCTTGTCACTCGTTTGGCGGAATTTTTTTCCTCCGGCTGTGCGGAGCGTCGCCCGCGGCCCCGTTCCGGGGCCCGCCGGCCCTCTTCCGGGGCCGACACGGCGGCACCCGAGGACGGTGGCGGGTTCCGCTCGACGAGCTTGGCGAGCTTGCGCAGGCCCCGGTGGGCGGCCATGCGCACGGCGCCCGCCCGTTTGCCGAGGACGCGCGCGGCGCTCTCGGCGTCCAGGTCCATGACCACCCGCAGCAGCACCGCCTCGGCCTGGTCGCGCGGCAGGGTGGCGATCAGCGCGAGGGCGGCCGCGGTACCGGCGCCCGCGATGGCCGCGCCCTCGGTGTCGTCTCCCGACGCCCGGTCCAGCAGCTCCTCCACCGGTACGCTCGCGGCCGGCCGGCGGCGACGGGCGCGCAGCATGTCCATGGCGCGGTTGCGGGCGATGGTCGCGGCCCAGCCGCGGAAATTGTCGAAGTCGCCCCGGAACGACCCCAGATCGCGTGCGATCTGCAGCCACGCCTCGGAGGCCACGTCCTCGGCGTCCGCACCGACCAGCACCGTCAGGTAGCGCAGCAACCCCGGCTGCACCGCCCGGAAAACCTTCTCAAATGCCCCCTCATCGCCCTCCTGAGCGGCTATCAGCTGTGCGGACAGGTCCTCGGGTGCGCGCTGGCGCGGCACTCCGGAACCGCCCGACTCCTCCCCCATGTCGGCATCGCCGAACTCCTCCGCATACTGCACCGGGACATGATGCGGCATGCCCGGCCCCGGACCGCGCCCGCTCTTGTGCACCCCCCGGCCCGCCGCGATACTCGGCCGGCAGCGCGCTTGTCAGGAACACGCCATTCTGACCGCGCCTCACAGGCCCGGCCACCCACCGGGTCGCGACGCTCCGAGGAGGAGACCGTGAGGATCACGCGCACCGCTTCCCCCTTCCCCCACGACGGGACCGCCACCCCTGCTTCCCGACCCGCCCCGCACGGCCGCCGCGCGGCCACGGCCCTCGCCGCCGCGGGCCTGCTGGCGTCCACCGCGCTCGGGCTGCCCGCGGCCCAGGCGGCCCCCCGCGTCCCCGACGTGACCGGGGTCGCCACGGTCGAGCAGGCTGTGCTCCGCGCGGACGTCGGCGGCACCGCCTGGTACGTCGACCGGGCCGCCGGAACGGTCGTGGTCACCGTCGACAGCACCGTCACCCGAGCCGGACTGGCGAAGCTCCGCAGGGCCGCCGGCGCCACCCCCGGAGCCCTCCGGATCGAACGGACCCCGGGCAGGTTCACGCCGCTCCTCGGCCCCGGCGACGCCGTCTACGGCGGTGGCTACCGGTGCTCGGTGGCCTTCAACGTCGTGAGCGGCGGGACGTACTCCTTCCTGACCGCGGGCCACTGCGGCGACGTCGCGAACACCTGGTACGCCAACGCGTCCCAGACCACCCTGATCGGGCCGACCACCGGCTCCAGCTTCCCCGGCAACGACTACGCGCTGGTGCGCTACGACAACACCTCCCTCGGCCACCCCGGCGGATTCACCGCGGCGAACGCCTACGTGGGCGAGCCGGTGAAGCGGAGCGGCTCCACCACCGGCACCAGGAGCGGTACGGTCACGGCCCTCGACGCCACGGTCCACTACAGCGGCGGCGGCACCGTGCGGGGCATGATCCAGACGAACGTCTGCGCGGAGCCCGGCGACTCGGGCGGCGCGCTCTACGACGGCACGAAGGCACTGGGCATCACGTCCGGCGGCAGCGGGAACTGCTCGACCGGCGGCACCACCTTCTACCAGCCGGTGCCGGAGGCCCTCGCCAAGTACAAGGTCTCCCTGTACTGAGCCCGGGCCGGCGGGCGTCGCTCCGGCCCGCGGACCGACGCCCGCCCACCCGCCAACCCCCCCACCCGCCGACCCGCCGACCCACCGACCCGCCGCGGCTTCGCACCGGCGAAGGCGCGGCGCACACGGGCGAGGGCGCGGCGCACACGGGCACGCGGGTGAAGGCGGGTGCGCGCGAGATGCGGGCGCGGGTGGCCCTGGCGCATGCTGGCTGTGTGAACGGCCGAGCTCCGGACGGACTGGCCCTGGTGCTCGCCCACTCCGTCGTGGGCGCGATCGAGTCCGTGGGCGGGTACGCCGGGGGCGTGTTCCTGCGCACGGAGACCGCCGGACTGCTGCGGCTGGCCGTGCTCGCGGGGCTGCCCGCGCCCCTGTTCCGCCCGTGGTGGCGGATGCACGTGAACCGCCCGTTCCCGGTCGCGGAGGCGTACCGCACCGGGCAGGGCGTCCACCTCGCGGACGCCGACGAGGCCATGCGGCGCTTCCCCCAGCTGATGGCCGGGCTGCCCTACACCTTCGGGTCCTCGTACGAGCCGCTGCTCGGCGGGCCCGGCGCGACGGGCGCGAAGTACGGGGTCCTGATGGTGCTGCGCCGGGATACCCCGGGGACCCAGGTGGCCGAGGCCGACCGGGCCCGGATGCGGGGGGTGGCGCGGCGGCTGGCCGAGGACCTCGACGCACTGGACCGGCGGGGCACGGCCGTGGTGTGGGCGGACGAGCCGGTGGCCATGCAGCTGCCCGCCCCGCTGGCGCCGCCCGCGCCGATGGGCGGCTTCACCTGGGACCCGGACAGCGGGGCGGTCACGGCCGACGCCCAGCTGTGCGCCGCCCTCGGTACGGATCCCGACCGCTTCCCCGGCACCGTCGAGGCGCTGACCGCCGGGTGGTCGCCGGCGGAGGTGTACGCGCTGCACGCCCTGGCCGGCCGGCTGACCGGCGGCCCGGAAGCCCCCGACGGGCCGGCCGCCGCCCCGGGCGCGCCGCTGCGGCTGCGGCTGTCCGGTCCGGCCGGCCGGACCCGCCTGCTGGAACTCTTCCCCACCCGGGACACCGCCCCGGAAGCCCCACCGCCGGACGCCGCCCCCGTGGCCCCGGCCGCCCCCCTCCCCCTCACGGGCCGCCTGGTCGACCTCGGCGACGGGCCGCTCGGCGGCGAGATCACCGACCGGCTGCCGCACGCCTTCCTCGGTCTGGACCGGCTCGGCCGCGTCACGTACGTGAACCCGGCCGCCGCGACCCTGCTCGGCCGCAGCCCCGCCGCGCTCGTCGGCCGGGTGCTGTGGGAGGCCCTGCCCTGGCTCGGCCAGGCGGGGTACGAGGACTTCTTCCGGGCCGCGCTGATCGCCGACGACCCCGTCCGGTTCCTGGCCCGCAGCGCCCCTGACGACTGGGTGTCGGTCGCCCTGCACCCGGGGCCGGGCGGCGTGACCGTGATGCTCGCGGCGGCCGAACACCCGGCGTACGCACCGGGTGCGGTGGTCCGGCCCGTGAGCGGGCTGGACTCGCCCGCCGACCGGGCCGCCGCGCTCTACCGCCCGGTGGCCCTGGCCATCGCGCTCACCGAGGCGGTGACGGCCCGCCAGGTCTCGGCGGTGGTCACCGAGGAGCTGCTGCCCGCCTTCGGCGGGCGCCAGCTGGCGATCTACCTGCTCAACGAGCGCCACCTGTACCTGGCGTGGGAGACCGGTTTCCCGCAGGGCTTCCTGAACCGGTTCGACGGGGTGGGCCTCGACACGCGGCTGCCGGGGGTCGAGACCCTGACGACCGGCCGGCCGCTGTTCTTCGAGTCCATGGAGCACCTGGCCGCCGCCTACCCGGGCATCCCGCTCGACGCCCACATCGGCGCCCGGGCTTTCCTGCCGCTCATCGCCTCCGGTCGGCCGGTGGGCTCGTGCATCCTCGGCTTCGACGCGCCGCGCGGCTTCAGCCTCGAGGAGCGCACCGTGCTCACGGCGCTGGCCGGTCTGATCGCCCAGGCACTCGCACGCGCCCAGCGCTACGACACCGAGGCCGCGCTCGCCCGGGGCCTGCAGGACGCGCTGCTGCCGCACCGGCTGCTGGTGCGCGAGAACGTCGACACCGTCGGCCGCTACCTGCCGGGCACCCAGGGCATGGAGGTGGGCGGCGACTGGTACGACGTGATCGAGACCGGCACCGGACTGCTCGCGCTGGTCATCGGCGACGTCCAGGGCCACGGGGTGCACGCGGCCGGCACGATGGGCCAACTGCGCAGTGCGGTACGGGCCTTCTCGCTCAGCGGCCAGGACCCGCGGGCCGTGATGAGCGGCACGAACCGGCTGCTCATCGACCTCGATCCCGGCCAGTTCGCCAGCTGCTGCTACGTGGTGCTCGACCCCGCGACCGGGCAGGCGCACGCGGTCCGAGCCGGCCATCCGCCCCCGCTGCTGCGCCAGCCCGACGGCCGGACCGAGGTGCTCGACCTGGCGGGCGGAGTGGTGCTCGGCGTGGACGACGGGGCGAGCTATCCCGTCACCGAGCTGCACCTCGACCCCGGCGCGGTGCTGGCGCTGTTCACCGACGGGCTGGTGGAGCACGCCGGCGAGGACATCGACGAGGGCGTGGAGCGGCTGCGCCGGGCGCTCGCGGAGGCCGGCGACACGCCGCTGGCCGCCACCGCCGACCGGCTGATCGCCGAGGCCGGACGGGCGCCGGAGCGGCCGGACGACATCGCGCTCCTGCTCGCCGCCCGGTGGGGCGGGTCCGCGCGCGAAGGGAGCGGAGGCACGTGAGCCGACCGGACCGGGAACCGGCCGCGGGCGCGGCGGCGCACCCGGCCGCCGGGGCGGCGGCCCCGCCCGCCCGGGGGCCCGCGGCCGGAGCGGGCGACGGCCGCGTCCCCGGGACCGACCCCGGCCGGGCCGCCGAGCTGGGCGGCGACCCGCGCGGCCCCCTCGACGTGGCGCACGCCGCCACCGCGGTGCTCGGCGCGGACGGCCGGGTGCTGGGCTGGAGCGCGGCCGCCGAGGCGCTGCTCGGCCATCCGCCGGGCGAGGTGCTGGGCCGCCCGGCCGGGGCGTACGTCGCCCCCGGGGGCGACGGCCCGGCCCCCGCCGTCGCCTTCGCCTTCGCCCCCGGCACGCGTACCGTCGCACTGCGGCACCGCGCCGGGCACGCGGTCCGGGTCCGGCTGACGGTCCTGCCGCTGACCACGGCGGACGCCTCCCCGCCCGACCCGGCCGCCCCGGCACGCCTGGTGGCCATGGCCGACGCCGCCGAGAACGAGCGCTGGGAGGCGCTGCAGTCCATGCTCGGCGGCCTGGCCACGCAGTCCCCCATCGGCCTGGCGATCTACGGCACCGGGCTGCGCGTCGTGTGGACCAACCAGGCGCTGGTCGAGGAGATGGGCAGCACCCAGTACGTGGGCCGGTCCCCCGACGAGATGGTGACCCACGGCCAGGTGCTCACCCCCGGCAGCCCGCCGACCCTGCTGGAGACGCTGCGCCGGGTGCTGGAGACCGGCGAGCCGGTGATCGACCTGCACTACCGGGGCCGCGCCCCGGTCGATCCGGACCGCTTCCGGGTGTGGTCCTGCTCGTACTACCGGCTGCAGGACGCCTCGGGCACCCCGCTCGGCGTGTGCGAGGAGTCGGTGGAGATCACCGACCGCTACCTCGCCCAGCAGCGACTGGACCTGCTGGTACGGGCGGGCAGCACGGTGGGCGTCACCCTCGACATGGCCCGCACCGCGCGCGAACTGGCGGCCGTCGCGGTGCCGCGGTTCGCCGACGCGGTGGCGGTGGACCTCCTGGAGCAGGTGCTGGAGGGCGAGCGGCCGGCTCCCGGCGAAGTCCCGGAAGGCCCGCTGGTGCGGGTGGCGGCGGCCCCGGACGACCGACCGGCCCCGCGGCCGGCGGCCGACACCCCCCAGGCCCGGGCGCTGTCGGCGGCCACTGCGGTGCGCGAGAACGGCGACGGGGTCAGGCTGGTCGCCGTACCGCTGCGCGCGGAGGGTGCGGTGCTGGGGGTGGTCACCTTCAGCTGGGAGGACCGGTCCGATCCGTTCGACCCGGGCGAGCTCGCCGTCGCCGAGGAGCTGGTGGCCCGTACGGCGGTCTGCGTGGACAACGCGCGCCGCTACACGCGCGAGCACACCGCGGCCCTGATGCTCCAGCGCAGTCTGCTGCCCCGGCTGCTGCCGCGGCTGACGGCGGTGGAACTCGCCTACCGCTACCTGCCGGCCGACAGCCGGGCCGGGGTGGGCGGCGACTGGTTCGACGTGATCGCGCTGTCCGGGACCCGGGTGGGTCTGGTCGTCGGCGACGTCGTCGGGCACGGGCTGCGGGCCGCGGCGACCATGGGGCGGCTGCGGACCAGCGTACGGGCGCTGGCCCGGCTCGACCTCGCGCCGGACGAGCTCCTCGGCCGCCTCGACGACCTGGTGGCCCAGGCCGCCAACGAGCGGGCCGCGGTGCTCGTCGAGGGCGAGAGCGTGCCGTACGACGAGGCGCTCGGGGTGACCTGCCTGTACGCCGTGTACGAC
Organism: Streptomyces sp. NPDC093225; assembly: GCF_044753805.1. NCBI lineage: Bacteria > Bacillati > Actinomycetota > Actinomycetes > Kitasatosporales > Streptomycetaceae > Streptomyces > Streptomyces sp. NPDC093225. The sequence continues at coordinate 30,676 of NZ_JBIVNX010000052.1, read as the reverse complement.
CCGGTCGCCGGCACCTGCACGATGGCCCGGGCCGGGCATCCGGCTCCGGCGGTGGTGGACCCGGAGACCGACGCGGTGACCTTCCCCGACCTGCCGGCCGGGCCCCCGCTGGGGCTGGGCGGGCTGCCCTTCGAGTCCACGGAGCTGCTGCTGCCGCAGGGCAGCCTGCTGGCCCTGTTCACCGACGGCCTCGTGCGGGCCCGGGACCGGGACGTGGACGAGCAGCTGGCGGCCCTGCGCGGCGTACTGGCAGACCACCGGCGGCCGTTGGACGAGCTGTGCGACGACGCGGTGGCCACGCTGCTGCCGCGGCCGGTCGACGACGACGCGGCGCTGCTCCTGGTCCGCACCCACACGCTGGGCGAGCACCAGGTGGCGTCCTGGGAGTTGGCCTCCGATCCCCGGCTGGTCGCCCGCGCCCGCGAACTGGCGCTGCAGCAGGTCACCGAATGGGGTCTGGACGAGTTGGGGTTCACCACGGAACTGGTGGTGAGCGAGCTGGTGACGAACGCCGTGCGGTACGGCGGGGAGGGATCGGTGCAGCTGCGCCTGATCCGCGACCAGACCCTGATCTGCGAGGTCTCCGACACCGGGCACACCTCGCCGCACCTGCGCCGGGCCGCCCTCGAGGACGAGGGCGGCCGGGGCCTGTTCCTCATCGCGCACATGACACAGCAGTGGGGCACCCGCTACACCGCGACCGGCAAGACCATCTGGGCCGAGCAGGCCCTGCCCGTCACGCGGCCGTCCTGAGTCGCTCCCGGGGTCACAAGGTCCGCGATCGGCAACAGCGCCATCGCGGGTGGGTGACGAAGGGCGGACGGGGATTACCCTGCGGGTTTCGTCCGCGCTAGGTTCTGCGCGTCACATCGGACATCGCAGGGAGCAGGAGCAGGACATGAAGCGGAGCGTGGGCCGGAGATCCGGGATCGCGGCGGCGGTGCTGTGCGGCGCGCTGGTACTGACCGCGTGCGGCGGGGACGGCGGCGGCGACGCGGCCGGAGCGCCCGGAGCCGGCACGGCGAGCACCCCGGCCGGCGGGGCGGGTGCTTCGGCGGCCCCGTCCGCGGAGCCCACCGCGACCGGGACCCCGGCCGGTGGCGGCGCGGCGAAGCCCTCCGCGAAGCCCACCACCGCGCCCGCGCCGGGCGCTTCGGCCTCCGCGAAGCCCGTGGGCGGCGGCAGCGCGCCGAAGCCGGGGTCGAAGCCGGGCCCGAAGCCCGGTTGTGACCACAAGATGCCCATTTCTCCCGACGAGTTCGCGGTACAGCGCTACACCCCCGAGGGCGGGACGCTCAGCCTGATCGTGAAGTTGGGCAACTGGGCCTGCACGCCCGAGGACACCGACGGCGGGGTGTTCGAGACGGTGGGCAAGGAGATCTTCATGCCGCTGGACCAGGCGGCGTCCATCACCGTCACCAACCCGATCGTGGAGTCCACGGAGAACCAGCCGATCGGGGTCCAGGAGTTCCTCGACTGGCTGGAGGCCCACCCGAACGCGGGGCTGGTCTTCAAGTACACCGTGAACAGCCACGGCGTCATCTACGACCTGGACCAGGAGTTCACCCCCTGATCCCGGTCGAGGCCGCCTGAACCCGATCGGCGCGGATCGGAGCCGACCGGTGCCGGTCGGCTCCGGTGATCGATACTGGGGCCCATGACGGGGAGCGTGCTCGGCGGTTTTCTGCCGATCTGGGGGATCACGGCACTGGGCTGGGCGGCGGGCCGGAAGGACGTGCTCGGCCCGCAGGCGCAGCACGTGCTGGGGCGGTTCGCGTTCGCGTTCGCCATGCCGGCGCTGTTGTTCCTGACGATGTCGCGCTCCCGGGTCTCCGACCTCGCCCAGCCCGGAGTGGTGGTCTTCGCGCTGAGCCTGTTCGCGGTGTTCTCGGCGGCCCTGCTGGTGGGGCACCTGGTGTTCCGCCTCAAGCCGGCCGAGCGGACCATCGGCGCGATGGCCGCCGCGCACGTGAACTCGGCGAACCTGGGCATCCCGGTGGCGGTGCACGTCCTGCGGGACACCTCGTTCATCGTCCCCGTCGCGCTGTTCCAGACGCTGCTGGTGACCCCGCTGATCCTGACCCTGATCGACCTGGGTGAGCGGCCGGGCGCCGAGGGCCGGTGGCGGCGGCTGCTGACGCTGCCGCTGCGCAACCCGATCGTGGCCGCGTCCGGTGGCGGTCTGCTGGTGGCGGCGCTGGGCCGGCCGCTGCCGGCCGAGGTCACCGCGCCGCTGCAGCTGCTGGGCGGGGCCGCCGTACCGGCCGCGCTGTTCGCGCTGGGCCTGTCCCTGCACGCGCGGGTCCGGCCCGACGCGGAGGGGCGGGCGGAGCGGCAGGTGCTGGTCGCGCTGAAGATCGTGGCGCAGCCGCTGCTGGCGTACGCGCTGGGGCGCTGGGCGTTCGGCCTCGACGGTCACGCACTGCTGTCGGTGGTGCTGGTGGCGGGCCTGCCGACGGCCCAGAACGCCTTCCTGTTCGCGTCCGAGTACGACCTGGACACCGATCTGGCCCGGGACACCGTCCTGCTGTCCACGCTGTGCTCGATGGTGTCCCTGTCGGCCATCGCCTGGCTGCTGGCGTAGGGGGTGTCCCGGGGTGCCCGCGCGGCACCCCGGGGGCTCGGGCTCAGCCGCGCGGGACGACCGTGGACAGGACGGACGGCAGCGGGTACCAGTCGGCCGTGATGATGCTGGCGTGGCGGGCCGCGAGGAGGGCGAGGCGGTCGCGGGCCTGCGCCTCGGTGGGGTTGGTGCCGTCGATCGCGGGGGCCACGCCGTTGGCGCTGGTGGTGATCAGCAGGTAGTGCCGCTGGTCGTACCAGGCGGTGTCGATGCCCTGGGTGACGTACGCGTTGGCGTCGCCGTCGAAGAGGACGAACCAGGGGCGGATCGAGGCGTCGGCGTACCGGGTGCGCGGGTCGCCGGCCGCGGCGCCCAGCACGCTCGGGAAGACGGCCGCCTCGCCGAGGCGCCCGGCGGCGGCCAGGTCGCGCAGGTACTGGGCGTACTCGCGGTCGGTCCAGAGCGTGTCGCTGGGGTTGCCCTGCTCGACCGTGCCGGGGATCAGCTCGAAGACGAACTTCCCGGCCAGGGCGGAGCGGGCCGGCCAGCCGCGGGCCTGGACGGCCGCGTCGAGGGTCGGGTGGCCGGCGGCGAGCTGGCCGGGCCGGTAGACGGCGTCCCCGAGCTTGCCGGTGATGAGGGCGTCGAGCTGGGCGGGGCCGCGGCCGAGGTTGCTGGCGAAGCCGTCCTTGAGCTCCATCTTGATGACGATCGGCCGGTGGCCGGGGTGGGCGTCGTGCCAGGCGCGCAGGTCGGAGAGGCAGCCGGCGAGGTTCTGGTTGCGGGGCCTGGTGCGCAGCTGGGCGGCGGTGGCGGCGTTCTCGCAGTTGTTGTCGTTCCCGATGGGATTGCTGTGCGAGACGCGCCAGGAGCTGCCGAAGAAGTTGGTCCACACGTCGAGTTCGAGCAGGGCCGCGCCGGAGTCCAGGGCGTCGGCGAGGTAGGTGTACTTCGTCTTCTCGTAGGCGTTGTGCACACCGACGCCCGTGGACCGGGCGTACGGCAGGTCGGCCCCTGCCGGTGCGGCCGCCGCGGCCGCTCCGGCGGGGGCCGCCGTCAACGCGCCGACGGCCAGGGCCAGTCCGGCGACGGCCGCTCCCGCGCGCACCGATGTCCTCATACCGCTCCCCCTTCGCTGGTGGTCAACGAGGGGGGAGCGTAAGGGAGTTGGGTGACGCGACGGAAGAGGTCGGGTTACCGTCGAATAGATGCCACGGGCACGGACGCCTCTCCGGGCAGCGCCGCGGCCGCACTCCGGGCCACCACCCGCCCGTCGCGCCGGGACCCGCGGCGCTCCAGGGCGCCGGAGAGCAGCGCGAGGGCGAGTGCCGCGGCCGCCAGGGCCGCGCCGACCCAGTTCGGGGCGGTGTAGCCGTACCCGGCGGAGATCACCAGGCCGCCCAGCCAGGCGGCCAGCGCGTTGCCGAGGTTGAAGGCGCCGATGTTCATGGCGGAGGCCAGGGTGGGGGCGCCGGCGGCCTGGTCCAGCACCCGCTTCTGGAGCGGCGGTACGGTCGCGAAGCCGAGAGCGCCGACGAGGGCGACGGTGACCGCGGCGAGCACCTTGTGGTGGGCGGTGACGGTGAAGAGGGCCAGCACCAGGGCGAGGGCGCCGAGGGCGGCGTACAGCATCGGCATCAGGGCCCGGTCGGCGAACCGGCCGCCGACCAGGTTGCCGCCCACCATGCCGAGGCCGAAGAGGACGAGCAGCCAGGTGACGGAGCCCTCCGCGAAGCCGGACACCTCGGTCAGCATCGGGGCGATGTAGGTGACGGCGGCGAACACCCCGCCGAAGCCGAGCACGGTCATGGCCATGGCGAGCAGCACCTGCACGTTGCGGAAGGCGCCCAGCTCGTCGCGCAGCCGCACGCCCTCGGACCGGGGGAGCTCCGGGACCAGCTTGGCCACGCCCAGCAGCCCGGCCACGCCCAGGGCCGCGACCACGGCGAAGGTGGCCCGCCAGCCCGCGCCCTGGCCCAGCCAGGTGCCCAGCGGGACGCCGAGGACGTTGGCGACGGTCAGGCCGGTGAACATCAGCGCGATCGCGCCGGCCCGCCGTTCGGGGGCGACCAGCTCGGCCGCGACCACGGCCCCGATGCCGAAGAAGGCGCCGTGGGCGAGCGAGGCGACGACCCGGCCGGCGAGCATCACGCCGAAGGCCGGGGCGAGGGCGGAGATCAGGTTCCCGGCGATGAAGAGGCCCATGAGCAGCATCAGCATCCGCTTGCGCGGGACCTTGGTGCCCAGGGCGGTCATCAGCGGGGCGCCGGCGACGACGCCGAGCGCGTATCCGGTCACGAGGAGTCCGGCGGTCGGGATGGAGACGCCGAAGTCCCCGGCGACCTGCGGCAGCAGCCCCATGATCACGAATTCGGTGGTGCCGATGCCGAAGGCCCCGATCGCGAGGGCCAGGAGGGCGAGGGGCATGGATCGCAGCCTTCCCAAATTGATTGCATGAGCATTTAGCAGGCGTCCACAATAGTTGCAGACGCGGGTTATTTGCAAACGCGCTATATTTGGGGTGGGGACGCACACCGTTCCCGAGGTCCCGAGGTCCCGAGGTCCCGAGGTCCCGAGGTCCCGAGGTCCCGAGGTCCCGAGGTCCCGAGGTCCCGAGGAGAGGAGAGGAGCGCCACCGATGACCGCCACCGACCCCGCACTGACCGGGCTCGCCCAGGGCTGGTGCGCCCTGTCGCTGCTGCACGGGCGGATCGATGCGCACATCGAGAAGGTGCTGCAGTCCGGCCACGGGCTCAGCGTCCGCGAGTACTCGCTGCTCGACGTGCTCAGCCGCCAGCACGACGGACCCGGCGGGCACCTGCAGATGAAGCAGGTCGCCGACGCCGTGGTGCTCAGCCAGAGCGCGACGACCCGACTGGTCACGCGGCTGGAGGAGCGCGGACTGCTGTCCCGCTACCTGTGCCCCACCGACCGGCGCGGGATCTACACGAACGTCAGCGAGGCCGGTGCGGCCCTGCTGGCCGAGGCGCGCCCGAGCAACGACGCGGCCCTGCGCGAGGCCCTCGACACGGCCGCCGCCGATCCCGGACTGGCCCCGCTGGTGGCGGCGCTCAAGTCGGTGGGCACGGCCCGGGCGAGCATGATCGCCTAGCCCGTCCGGGTGTGCGAGGCTGCCGCCATGTCTGTCGAACAGAGCGATTACGTCAAGCGGTTGCCCGTCGGCGAGCGGATAGCCCTGCCCGAGGGCGGCATCCCCTTCTGGGACGTCTTCCCCTACGAGGGCGACGTCCGGATCAAGGTGCTGGACGAGCCGGTGCTGCCGGAGCCGCCCCGGGCGGGCGAGGACGGCCGCGACTGCCCCGGCTGCCTCGACGACGAGGGCCCGACCCTGTGGAGCGACGACCACTGGAAGCTGCGCGGCTTCGACGAGCCCGAGGGCGTGCCGGCCCAGGTGGTGCTGCTGTCCAGGGGCCACTGGGACCTGCACGAGATGCCGGCGGAACGGGCGGCCGAGCTGGGCGTGATGATCCAGCGCGTCGAGCGGGCGGTGATGTCTCTGGACGGCATCGCGCGGGTGCACGTCAACCGGTGGGGCGACGGCGGCTCCCACTTCCACATCTGGTTCATCGCCCGCCCGGCGGGGATGCTGCAGATGCGCGGTACCTGCCTGCCGCTGTGGGGCGACGTGCTGCCGAAGGTGCCGGCCGGCGAGTGGCGCGAGACCAACCGCCGCATCGCCCTGGCCCTGTCCGAGGGCGGCGGCACGGCGCACGTCTAGGGGGTCTCAACCCGTGCCCGGCCATGATCCGCCGGACACCCCTTGAGGCCGCTGGTGGTCCTCCGGCTCGACGTCCCGTCCCGCGCGGAGGACCACCAGCACGCCTGCACTGCGGTGCGCCGGTGGTCAGCGAGCCCCGCCCCGGCCCGTCACCAGGAGCCGGTGATGGGGGTGTCGCCCGGGTTGCCGAAGCGCTTGTTGTAGATCACGGTGTTGGAGTCCTTCGCGGCGCCGAAGAAGTCGGACTCGGCCGGGCGGTAGACGCCGACCTTGTCGGTGCCGTCCCCGTTCCAGTCACCCTTGATCGGCACGTCACCGGGGTTCCCGAACTTCACCGTGTGGCTCACGCTCGCCGTCGCGTTGGAGTCGCTCAGGTAGAACGTCGTGTCGGCAGGCCGGTACACCCCGACCGTGTCAACGCCGTCACCGTTCCAGTCACCCGTCATCGGGGCGTCACCGGCCACACCCATCCGACGCGCCGTGGCGACGTTCGCGTTGTCGTTCGTCAGGTAGAACGTCTGGTCACCCGGGCGGTACACACCGATCGTGTCGCTGCCGTTGCCGTCCCAGTCACCGACGACCGGCACGTCATCGGGATTGCCCAGCTTGCGCGCAACCGCCACCGTCCCGTTGTCGTTCGTCAGGTAGAACGTCTGATCGCTCGGGCGGTACACACCGAACGTGTCCTTGCCGTCCCCGTTCCAGTCACCCGTCAACGGCACGTCACCCGCCGCACCGAACCCCGCGTACCCGGCCAGGCCACCATTCGCGTCACTGACGTAGAACATCGAGCCCTCCGACCGGTACACACCCGCGGTGGAGGGGGCCGTGTTGACCGCCGGGTACGGGTCGGCGTGATCGGCGCCGAGTCCCGCCCTGGCGCCGCAGGTGGGCCACGCACCCTGACCCTGGCCCGCCAGGACCTTCTCGCCTATGAGGATCTGCTGCTGCTTGGTGGCCTGGTGCGGGTAGGCCGCGTACTGCGCACCGCCGAAGGCCTTCCACGTACTCAGGCTGAACTGCAAGCCTCCGTAGTAGCCGTTGCCGGTGTTGATGCTCCAGTTCCCGCCCGCCTCGCATTCGGCGACCTTGTCCCACGTGGCCACCGAAGCCGCTTGGGCGGGCTGGGCGGCGAGCCCCGCGAGGCAGGCGGCGGCGAAGGCGAGGGCGAGCGGACGGCTGGCGCGGGCGGCGGTCGACGTGATGGTGCGCATTGGGGTGGGACTCCTTACGGGATGGGGTGGATGCGGGGGCCCACCCGACGCCCGGCCCGTGGGGCGGGCCGGGCGTCGGGTACCGGCGGGAACGCGGGGATCGACACGGTGGCTGCCGGATGATGACGGGCCGTCAGGCAGCGCGACCGGCAGGGCCGCTGTTACCAGGAGCCGGTGATGGGGGTGTCGCCCGGGTTGCCGAAGCGCTTGTTGTAGATCACGGTGTTGGAGTCCTTCGCGGCGCCGAAGAAGTCGGACT